>CAYNTB010000099.1:0-7558 GCA_964399905.1 uncultured Bacteroidales bacterium
GACCTGGCAAAAGCACATGTGGTGGCGGTTGAAAGAATGGCCGGAAATAAAATGAAAAAGCCATTTGAATTTTTCAACCTCGGAACCGGAAAAGGAAGTTCGGTGCTTGAAGTTATTAACTCGTTTGAAAGAAGTACCGGCGAAACATTAAATTATAAAATTGTTGGACGCAGGGCAGGTGATGTTGAACAGGTATGGGCCGACACCAATTTTGCCAACCGGGAACTGGGCTGGAAAGCAGAAAAAACCCTGGACGAAATGACCCTTTCGGCCTGGAAATGGGAAACTAGTTTAAAACAAGGATAAATGAAAACATATTAATTACCGGAGGTGCCGGATTTATCGGATCACATGTAGTTCGATTGTTCGTGAACAAATATCCCGATTATAAAATCGTGAACCTCGATAAACTTACTTATGCCGGAAATCTTGCTAATTTGACCGACATTGAAAAAGCAAGCAATTACGAATTTGTTAAGGGCGACATCGTAGATGGAGATTTTATCCAAAAATTATTTGAAGAACGAAAATTTGACGGGGTGATCCACCTGGCTGCAGAATCGCATGTTGACCGGTCGATTTCAAACCCCATGGAATTTATCTTCACCAATATTGTGGGCACTGTAAATTTGCTGAATGCCGCTAAACAGATTTGGAAAGACCAGATTGAAAACAAACTTTTCTATCACATTTCTACCGATGAAGTTTATGGTTCGCTGGGCGAAACCGGATTTTTTACGGAAACAACGGCTTACGACCCGCACAGCCCTTATTCAGCTTCAAAAGCCAGTTCCGATCATTTGGTCCGGGCTTATCACGATACCTTTGGACTGCCAATCGTGATTTCAAATTGTTCAAATAATTATGGCGGATATCAGTTTCCTGAAAAATTGATCCCGCTTTTCATTCACAATATTAAGAACAACAAACCATTGCCTGTTTACGGCAAAGGCGAAAATGTGCGCGACTGGTTGTATGTTGAGGATCATGCAGCGGCTATCGACCGGATTTTTCACCAGGGGAAAAATGGTGAAACCTATAATATCGGCGGGAATAATGAGTGGACCAATATTGACCTTATAAAAGTTCTGTGCAAAAAAATGGAGGAAAAGCTGGGACGCAAAACAGGAACTTCCGAAAAACTGATTACGTATGTGAAAGACCGTGCCGGACACGATTTGCGTTATGCCATCGACTCCTCAAAACTGCAAAAAGAACTCGGCTGGAAACCCAGCCTGCAATTTGAAGAAGGCATCGAAAAAACCATTGACTGGTATCTGAAAAATGAAGACTGGCTGAACAATGTTACTTCGGGCGATTATTTGAAATATTACGAGCAGCAATATACGGAACGATAAAAACTGATTAGTTCAATTAATCTGAATTTTTATTAAATACAAAATAAAAAAGGGGCAATCTCCAATTGGAGATTGCCCCTAACCATTAACCTAATCCTAAACTATGAAATTTTAATCTCCCTTTTCAGGGTTTCTTTTGCTTCTTCTTTTTTGGGAAGTGCGATGCTTAATATGCCATTATTGTAATCAGCTTTGATTTTCTCAACATCTATTGATTTTGGCAATCTGAATGAACGGCTGAATGAATGATAATCAAATTCTTTCAGGGTCACGTTGGCTTCAGTTTCATTGTTTTCTTTTTCAGAAGAAACGGTCAGTAATTGGTTGTCGACACTAATGTTTACCTCTGCTTTGCTAAAACCCGGGATGGCCATTTCAATATTAAATCCATTTTCATTTTCTTCAATATTTGTCGCCGGTTTTTTGCAGTAATTCGCGTGATAATCGTTGGTTAAAGCATCATTGAACAATACATGGTCAAAAATGTTTGAAAATCGGGGCTGGTTATTCCATCTAACTAAGTTCATTTTATATTCTCCTATTATTTAATTTATTAATTAATTTCTTTTATTCCTTGCTACTCAATTCCTGTTCCACCTGCATATTTTTATGAATAATAAGCCATTTTGGCACTTACATCCTTAAGTAACTGCCATATTGGCGTTATTATAAAATGTTTTATAGATTTTAAATCGTAAATTTTCTGTTAAATTTTAAATTTTTGTTCGGGCATTTACTGCATTATGTACTTTTACATTTTTAAAATCGATGGCGCAACATCCCGAAAAAATATTAAAGCATTTTAACTTCAGCAGGGTAATCATTCCGGTAATTATCGGGATAGGTGTTGCTGCTTACCTGATATTGGAAGATTTTGACATCCAGGTTTTCAAGGATGTGAACTGGGCATGGTCAACTACTTTCTGGATATTTATTGCACTTTTATTGATGGCTGTCCGGCATCTGGCCTATATGTACCGCATCAGGCTCCTAACCGATAAACAAATTAACTGGAAACACAGTTTTCAGGTTATCATGCTTTGGGAATTTGCATCTTCTATTACACCTTCGATTGTTGGTGGTTCAGCAGTTGCACTTTACATTGTAAATAAGGAAGGTGTGAATATGGGCCGGACGACCGCGGTGGTTATGATTACTTCACTGCTTGATGAATTATTTTACATCATCCTGGTGCCGATCATTGTACTCATGGCCGGATATAACAATGTTTTTTTACATGGCTCAGGCTATTCATTATTTAATCTTGATATCGGAATGTTCGGAATTTTTTTGGCCGGATACCTGTTTATCATTTTATTACAATCCATTATCATTTATGGAATTTTTATCAATCCCCGAGGGTTTAAATGGATTTTGATCAAAATTTTTAAATTACCAATTTTAAGAAAATGGCTGAAAAAAGCCGTTGAAACAGGCGATCAAATCATAACCACCTCAAAAGAGCTGAAAGGTAAACCCCTCATCTTTTGGATGAAAGCATTTTTATCGACTGTGTTTTCCTGGACCGCTCGTTTTTGGGTAGTAAATGCGATGATTTTGGGTTTCCTCGCCGTTCAGGATCATTTTCTGATCTATGCCCGTCAGTTGGTGATGTGGGTCATTCTGCTCATTAGCCCCACCCCGGGTGGAAGCGGCGTTGCCGAGTACATTTTTACTGATTTTCTGGGCGAATTTATCACGCCCGGACTGTCGCCTGCCATGGCATTACTATGGAGGCTGCTGAGTTATTATCCCTATATAATTATCGGTGCCATTGTTCTACCTATCTGGATCAGAAGGGTTTATAATATAACGGGCAAGCATGAAAAAAGGGGATAAAATCATCCCTTATCCCCTGTAATTATTTTTAAAAATATCAATTTTCAAATTCCAAATAAATCTCAAAGTTTAATAAATACAATATTAAGATTTAAACCATTCACAGGTCTTTTGTAATGTTTTAATATTTGTGATATTGAGTATTGTTTGATATTTGTTAATTGCTTTTTGCTGCTTAAACTAACTTTCTATGTAATCCGAACCTCTTTGGTTTTTCAATTTTGTTTGGACCTATCCGCAATAAAAATATTTATCCACGATTTCCATAATTTTTTCTTCATCCTTACCCAATTCAGCCCTTAAATTCTGATCCTTAAATGCTTTTAGATATTTTACAAACCAATTGATCATTTTAGGTGTAAAAACACCGTATTTGGTGTAAATTTCTTCCTGGCGTTTTAATTGCTCGGCAGACTCATAGCAGGAAGTTGGCAATTTGGCCAGTTGATTTAATCGCTCTTCATTTTCCGGTTCAAAGATGTTTACATCTACATAACTTTTCTCGGCAAACTCAAGGGCATTTTCCATTTCCAGTCCGTGACGGGCGGCAACGGCAAGCCCGGCCAATAATAAATGAATATCAGCCGATCCATCCGGGCAACGGAATTCAACGGTTTGTTTATTGCTAAAATCAAATTCGATATCCGGCTCCTGTGGATTTGCATGTTTTATCATATTGTTTTTACCTGACCATCCCAGAGGCACACGCACCAATACGGAACGGTTGCGATCGCCCCAGCAAATATTGGTTGGTGCTTCCTGATGGGGAACCAACCTGAAATATGAAGTAGGGTTTGTGTTCCCAAAAGCTGTTAATGACGGGGCCAAATCCAGGTATCCGGCAATGGCTTTTTTTGCGACCTCACTCAAACCTCCATTTTCTACCATGGCTGTTTTGCCATTCTTTATCAGTTTGGTATGAATATGTAGTCCGCTGCCTGCTTTGCCCGTTGTAATCTTGGGTGAAAAAGTCAAATAAACGCCAAATAAATTGGAAAGTGTACGAAAAATCCATATAAAAATTAACAAATAATCGGCAGCATATTCGAGTTTAGTTGGTAAAAACTCAATTTCGTTTTGTTCGTAAATTTTATCGTCTAAGGTAAAGTTCCCAACTTCGGCATGACCGTATTTAATATAACCCCCACATTGGGCAATTGCTTTCATGGCACGTTCGCGTAGCCCTCCCCATTTTGCAAACGGATAAGATTCATGATAACCTTTTTGGTCCTGGGCCTGAAACAACTCTTCTTTGTCACTGATCACATAATATTCCAATTCACCCATCACTTCAAATTCATAGCCTGTTTTTTCAATCAATGCTTCATGAGCTTTTCTCAGGATATATTCAGGCGAATTTTCGAATGGGACGCCATCTTTGGTATAATATGAACATAAAATATCAAGGGTGGGAATTTCGGTAAATGGATTTAAAAAAGCGGTACTATATCTTGGAATCACATACAAATCGCTTGATCCGGCTTCAACATATGAAAAAAGGCTTGATCCATCAACAAACTACTCCCGTCAACACGCTCACCAGCAGTTAAAATAGCATCCAGATGCTGCCTGTCGTTGATAATAAAATTCAAGGTTTTAAGTCGCAAATCCCAACCCACATATCTAAAATTTACCATTTCAATATTGTTGTCTTCAACATATTTTATCAGATCAGCCTTGGTAAATTCCTTCGGGTATTTATTCAAATACTGCACGAGTGGATTCGGGTTCATCTCAATTGAGTTCCTCATATCAAATAATTATTTTTTGTTAAAAAAGTGGACGGCAAACTTACTAAAATTCAGCATATAAATAAAAGATCGGTTTATTATACATCATAAATTTTTACTGATTATAAATTTGTTTGACTAATTTTGCCCTTCCAAAGATTCTAACATGCAAAACATCAGCGAAATTTTATTTTTTGTTATTTTTCTTGCTTTCATTTCGATCATACTGGTTATTGACCTGGGTGTGTTTCATAAAAAGAGCCACATTGTTTCATTCAAGGAATCATTGTTTTGGACCATATTATGGGTGAGTTTTGCATTGGGGTTTTATTTATTGATAATTACCCATGGCGAATTGATTCATGGTATCAAGAACCTTGATGAACTTTCACATATCATTCAGATTTATAAACATCCTGTAGATATCAGCGGGCAATCGTATGAAAATGCCCTTAAACTTTATGAACGGAATTTAGGGCTCGAATACCTGACCGGTTATTTGATTGAATATGCATTATCCATCGATAATGTTTTTGTGATGATCGTCATTTTTCTGGCATTCGGAATCGACAAAAAAAATTATCACCGTATTTTATTTTGGGGAATTTTTGGTGCCATCATAATGCGGTTCCTCTTTATTTTTTCTGCTTCGGCATTGATCCAAAAGTTTGAATGGGTTCTTTATATTTTTGGCATCTTACTAGTCTTTACGGGGGTCAGGATGTTTTATACGCGTAATAAAGAAGACAAAGTTGACACGGACTCTCACCCGGTGGTTCGACTGGCATCCCGTTATTTTTCGGTGGCCAAAGATTATAAGGGCCAGAAATTTTTCATCAATATTGATGGCAAAAAATTTATTACACCCTTGTTTCTCGTTTTATTGGTCATTGAATTTACGGATGTGATTTTCGCAATCGATTCGGTTCCGGCCATTTTTTCAATCACACACGATCCTTACATTGTTTTCTTTTCAAATATTTTTGCAATTATCGGGCTGCGGTCTTTATTCTTTTTGTTGATGAATGCCATGAGCCATTTCCGCTTCCTGAAAATCGGCTTATCGGTTTTGCTTACCTTTATAGGGGTTAAACTATTGGTACATTCCTGGCTTGAACATATCGGGTTTCAAACCGTGCATTCATTAATTATTGTTGTCGGAATTTTGTTTTTAAGTATTGTCCTATCGCTATTATTTCCTGAAAAAGAAAAATAAGCGGGTTTTTATTTCTTGATAATTTCGAAATACTTATCCAGAATATTCTGAGAAGCGATATACGCACTGATCCGGTTTTGATAGATTTCAAGCTTATAATTTTCGATAAGTTTTTTTATTTCCGGATGCTGGAACAATCCATCTCCCAATTTTTGCATGATTGTATTTGTCATGGTTTGCACCGATTGCCGCTGTCGGTTCGATAAGAAATAACCGTTCGACTTTGTTTTTGATAAATACTCATCAATCGCCAACCAAACTGCATTAATTCCTTCCCCACTCAGGGCCGAACAGGTTTCAACTTTGGGTATCCAACCCGATTCAGTAGGTGGAAATAAATGAAGGGCATTTTTATATTGTGTCTTTGCATTCCTGGCTTTCTGTATGTTATCACCATCGGCTTTGTTGATCAAAATCATATCTGCCATCTCCATAATGCCGCGTTTGATGCCCTGAAGTTCGTCCCCGGCTCCTGCCAACATTAAAAGCAGGAAGAAATCAACCATTGAATGAACGGCGGTTTCTGATTGCCCCACCCCCACCGTTTCAATAAAAATGGTGTCGAAACCAGCGGCCTCGCAAACAATGATGATTTCGTTTGTTTTACGGGCCACCCCCCCTAAAGATCCTGCAGAAGCAGAGGGCCTGATAAAAGCATTGGGGTGGTTTGCCAAATCCTCCATGCGGGTTTTATCGCCTAAAATACTTCCTTTGCTACGTTGGCTGCTTGGATCGATGGCTAATACGGCAATCTTTCTCCCCTGCCGAATAAGCGACATTCCCAATGCCTCTACAAAGGTACTTTTACCAACTCCGGGCACACCTGTAATTCCAACTCGTATAGACGCTCCGGATAACGGCAGGCAGGCTTCAATAATTTGTTGGGCCAGTTCCTGATGAGCTGGGAGCACACTTTCAATCAGGGTAATTGCTTTGCTTAAAATCACTCGGTTACCAGATTTGATCCCCAGCATATATTCATTCAATGATATTTCACCGGATTTCTTATTCTTTAGTTTTTCAACGGCCTTCTGGTTAATGGAAGAAGGCTGCTCAATGCCCTGATTTACATGCAAAGCTGAATTTTTATTTTTGTTACCCTGATGCATTTGATATGGAATCTTTTTCAACAAAGATACCTGATTTAAACATAAAAAATGTAATTGTGCAGCGTTTTCAATCTCTCGGTAGCTCAGGTGGTAGAGCATCCCGCCTTAAGCGGGAGGGTCTTGGGGAAATTTGAAATCTTGGAATATATCTCTCGGTAGCTCAGTTGGCAGAGCAGCTGACTCTTAATCAGCGGGTCGCGGGTTCGAATCCCTCCCGGGAGACCAATAATAAAAAAGGTTGAGCGTTTTTGCAATGTTCAACCTTTTTCTATTTGCACACTATTTCTAAAAAATTTTGCTAGCTTT
>CAYNTB010000100.1:0-7553 GCA_964399905.1 uncultured Bacteroidales bacterium
AAGTTTTAGTGGTAAAAGGATAAAAAGAGGATTTTATCAAATTGAATTCCAATTATTGAGCCCCAATGCTAAAAATTGCAGCGAACACGAAATAATTAATAAATATATCCGATCTTTGGAACAATCTATTATCAACCATCCGGAAAATTGGCTATGGTCGCACCGGCGCTGGAAATACAAAAAACCGATTCAATAATTAATTTTTCTTTTTGATTTGAAAAAAACAGCAGTTGTAATCTTAAATTGGAATGGCCGGAATTTTTTAAAAAAATTTCTTCCCAATGTGATTAAATACAGCCAGGCCGATGCTGAGGTCATCGTGGCGGATAATGCCTCAACCGATGATTCCATAGAGGTTTTAAAAAATGAATTCCCGGAAGTACGGATCATTCAAAATAATATTAATGGCGGATTTGCAAGTGGGTATAACACCGCACTAAAACAGGTTGAAGCCGATTATTACATCCTGCTGAATTCTGATATTGAGGTAACAGAGAATTGGATCAGTCCGCTGATTGATTTAATGGAAAAGGATGAACAAATCGCAGCTTGCCAACCTAAAATAAGGGCATACCATGCCCCTGAAAAATTTGAATATGCCGGAGCAGCTGGTGGCTATCTCGATAAATATGGCTATCCTTTTTGCCGTGGAAGGATATTTCAATCACTCGAAAAAGATAACGGACAATATGACCAGGTGACTGAGATTTTCTGGGCTTCAGGTGCCAGCCTGTTTATCCGTGCTGATCTGTTCCATAAGATTGGCGGACTTGACGATGACTTTTTTGCCCATATGGAAGAAATTGATTTGTGCTGGCGCTTAAAAAACGAAGGTTTTAAAATTATGTACTGCCCCGATTCTGTTGTTTATCATGTTGGGGGTGGAACCCTGCCCAAGACATCCTGGCGTAAAACATATTTTAACTTCAGGAATAATTTCTATCTGATGTACAAAAACCTTCCCCAACAAAGGCTTTTCAAAACTTTTATTGCACGCTTATTCCTCGACGGTGTTGCTGCGATGAAATTTTTGATCCAGGGAGGGCTAAAAGATGCATTTGCTGTTTTACGGGCACATATTAGTTTTTATAAAAACTTTAAAACGATTAACCGGAAAAGAAAACAAATAAACCAAAACAAGGTAAGCTGTATGTATGATTCGAATATTGCTTTCGATCATTTCATGTGGAGAAAGAAATATTTTTCAGAACTTTCACCTAAAAAATTCTCTAAATAATGCAATGGACATTTTTATTTCTGGCCGGTATTTTTGAGGTGGTTTGGGCCATTGCTCTAAAATATTCAAATGGATTTTCAAGGTTCTGGCCCTCTGCAATTACAATTGTTGCGATGGCCATCAGCATTTATCTGTTATCGCTTTCTTTGAAAACCTTACCTATCGGAATTGCTTATTCAATCTGGACCGGGATCGGTGCCATTGGAACCGTTATTATGGGAATGATATTCTTTGATGAATCGAAAGAAGTACTAAAAATTATTTTTATTCTTTTTATCGTTACCGGAATTGTTGGATTACGATTGTTCAGTAACGAAACCAGTGGCTAAGACTTAATAAAGCTTTCGATGGCCAGCTGATATGAATCAAGGCCAAAACCGCTGATGGAACCTTTTACAACCGGACCGATCATCGAAACATGCCGAAAATCCTCGCGGGCAAACACATTTGAAATGTGTACTTCAACCACCTCCGTTTTGATTGCTTTTATTGCATCAGCAATAGCAACTGATGTATGTGTATAAGCCCCCGCATTTAAAACGATCCCATCGTAAGTAAATCCGCACTCATGCAATTTATTGATAATCTCACCTTCAATATTTGATTGGAAATAATCAAGTTCGATCTGAGCATATCTCGATTGCAATTCATTGAAATAACTTTCAAAATCTTGTTGCCCATAAATCCCTGTCTCTCTCTTGCCGAGCAGGTTAAGGTTGGGACCGTTGATGATTAAAATCTTCATAAAACAAAAGTATGCAATAATTTTTTAATAATTTTATAGGGCATGGAAATTAAGCACACTTTTAGATCGGCCATCAATGATTATCAATATTTATTGAACAGGAATTATCCTCAAAAATCAATCCTGAAAATAGTTGGCGACAAATATCGTTTGAGCGGACAGGAAAGAAGTGTTTTATACCGCGGGATTTGCACTGATCAACAAAGCAATTATCGGATGCATAAAATTTTTACAAAACCCGAAACGGATCATTTGAGCCTGCATATCGACACCTATAATGTATTACTTATTATCGGAAGCTATTTGAATGGCCGTCTTGTATTTTTATCGAATGATGGATTTTTGCGGGATGCCTCAGAATTGCACGGAAGAAAATTCAGAAAAGACATTATGCAAAAAGCTGAAGAAGTCATGTTCGATTATTTGCAAACCCTCAGCATTCGGGAAATAAACTTTTATATTGATGAACCCATAAGTTTTAGCGGGAAGCTGGTAATGCATCGCCAGGAAAGGATGAAACTGTTGAAATTAGAAGGTGAGGCGAAAACCATAAAATCACCCGATTATTTGCTCAAAAACATCACAACAGGCGTTATTGCCACTGCCGATTCGGTCATCATCGACCAGGCTGGCCCACAAATTATCGATCTTCCCAAAAGAGCATTGGAATATCAATTTTCGCCCCGATTTCTGGATTTAACAAAAATTTAATGGTAACTTTGCCAAAGTATTCCAATAGGGGTGCCCAAAACAAGGGCTGAGAACATACTCGTATTACCTGATCCGGATAATGCCGGCGTAGGGAAAACAAACGAATAACTTTTCCTCTGTTGGTTTTTTATGAACATAAAAAATCAATAAAATGAAAAAACAAATCAGAACATTTATTGTAATGCTTATACTGCCTGTATTTGCATTTTCACAATTTACAATTAAAGGTAAAATTTTCGATCAGGAAAGCAGCAGGCCACTTCCCGGAGCATATGTTTTGTTGAACGGACATTTTTCAGGAACTATTTCCAAAAGCGACGGAAGCTACCAGCTAAAAATTCTACATGCCGGTACTTATCAATTTTCGATTTCTTACATAGGCTTTAAAACATTAAGCAAACAAATTGAAATAAATGATGATTTAATCCTGGATTTTAGCCTGAAACTTAATCCCATACTGCAAGATGAAGTAATCATTTCGGCAACAAGGGTCGAAGCGCAAAGTCCGACCTCATTTTCAAATTTGAACAAACAGGAAATAGAAAATAAGAACATGGGGCAGGATATCCCTTATTTACTGCAATCCGTTCCATCAACTGTAATCACCTCGGATGCCGGGGCCGGTGTTGGATATACGGGCATCCGAATACGTGGAACCGACATCACAAGGATCAACGTTACCCTCAATGGAATTCCTTTGAATGATCCCGAATCGCATGGGGTCTATTGGGTCAACTTACCTGACTTCTCAAGTTCAATTGAAAGTGTTCAAATCCAGCGAGGAGTCGGAACCTCTACAAATGGATCTGCTGCATTCGGAGCAAGCATCAATATCGAAACACTAAACATGAAAGATGATGCTTATGCTGAAGCAAACAGCAGTGCAGGTTCTTTTAACACTTTTAAAAATAATCTGAGTTTCGGCAGTGGCCTGATTGATGGTAAATTTACATTTGACGGCCGTGTGTCAAAAATTAGTTCAGATGGATTTATCGATCGTGCATTTTCAGATCTGAAATCATTTTTTGTTTCCGGAGCGTATTATGGAAAATCAAGCATCCTTAAGCTCAATGTATTTTCGGGCAAGGAGCGTACTTACCAGGCCTGGGAAGGTGTACCGAAAGAAAAGCTGAACAGCGACCGTACATTTAACCCCTATACTTATGAAAATGAAACAGATAATTACCAACAGGATCATTACCAATTATTATACTCCCAAAAACTCATGCGGGCTTTATTGTTGAATACGGCCGTACATTTTACACATGGTGAAGGATATTATGAACAATATAAAGAAGATCGGGCATTTGAAGATTATTTATTGACTCCGGTAAATATTAACGGCACAACCATCGATGAAACGGATTTGATCCAACAGAAGTGGCTCGACAATAATTTTTACGGTTTTACCTATTCTTTGAAATATGAAAATATAAAAACCAGGGCAATTCTGGGAGGCTCATGGAACAGATACGACGGGGATCATTTCGGCGAAATAATTTGGGCAAAATATGCCGGAAGCAATGATTATAGGCATCGCTGGTATGATAACAAGGGTATTAAAAAAGACTTTAACATTTTTGGAAAAATAAATTATCAGGCCGGTAATAAGATCAATCTATATGGCGATCTGCAGTACAGAAATATAAATTATGATATCCGGGGCAATCATGATGATTTAAGAGACATCAGCCAAAACCACAACTTTCATTTTATAAATCCTAAAGCAGGAATATATTATACGGCCGATCCTAACAACAGTATGTATGCCTCAATTGCAGTATCAAACCGCGAACCCAGCCGCAGCGATTATAAGGATGCCGACCCGAATCATCAACCAAAAAGCGAACAGCTGATTGATTATGAAATGGGCTACACTTTAAAGGCTCCCAATTTCGCATTGAATGCAACTGTTTTTTATATGAACTATAACAATCAATTGGTGCTCACCGGAGAAATTAATAATGTTGGGGCAGCAATTATGACCAATGTAAAAAAAAGTTACCGTGCAGGACTGGAAATCAATGGTGGTATTGAAATCAATCCGAATTTAAACTGGGATTTTAATTTCTCATTCAGCAGGAACAAAATAAAGGATTTCAATTCCTATGTTGATAACTGGAGCCCGCCTTACGAGCAAATTAAGGAGAACCTGGGCAATACAAGCTTATCCTTTTCCCCATCGTTGATCGCGGGATCAACTTTTATTTTTAAACCCTCCGACCTTTTTCAACTCCGCTTCATCTCAAAATATGTTAGCCGGCAATTTATCGATAATACCGAAAACGATAACAGAAGCCTTGACCCATACTTTATAAACAACTTACTGATTGAATATGGGATTAAAACAAACTTTTTCAAAAAGCTAACAGCCCGACTGATGATCAATAATATTTTCGACGAAAAGTACGAAACCAATGCCTGGGTTTACCGTTATTTCTATGGAGGCGAAGAATATGCAATGGATGGTTATTTCCCACAAGCCGGAATAAATTTTCTGGCCGGATTATCCGTAAAATTTTAGTTGCGGAATATAATTATGGAACCCAGTCGTATATTTAGTAAATTTGTTTGTTCACATTATAGACTATAAACCCTAAAATAAAAATATTATGTCACAACAGGAAGAAATTAACTTAAAGAAAATATTACCCATCGGCCTTATCATTCTGGCTGTTATATTGCTCATCATATTTTGGAGCAGAATGACCATTACCATAGATGCAGGGCATGGTGGCGTATTATTCAAAACCTTTGGCGGTGGAATTGAAACTGAAAAAACTTTTGGCGAAGGTTTTCATTTTATTGCGCCGTGGAACAAAATGATTGTTTATGAAGTACGGCAACAGGAAATTGCTGAAGAACTGAATGTATTATCTTCTAACGGTCTTGAAATCAGGGTGGATGTTTCGGCATGGTACCAGCCATTATCCAGTGAACTCGGTTTCTTACACGGAAACATTGGCACAGATTATTTGCACCGGGTTGTTATTCCCTCACTGAGATCATCGGCAAGAAGTGTAATTGGACGTTATACACCTGAACAGATTTATTCGACCAAGCGTGATGCCATTCAGGATGAAATTTATGTTGAAACAAAAAAATTACTTGACGAGAAACATGTCCAGCTTAATCAAATCCTGATCCGTTCAATCATTCTTCCTGCCACCATTAAAGATGCCATCGAAGGAAAATTAAAACAGGAACAGGAGTCGCTTGAATACGAATTCAAATTACAAAAAGCACAAAAAGAAGCTGAGCGTCAACGAATTGAAGCCGACGGAAAAGCGGTTGCCAATCGGATTTTAAGCGCAAGTTTAACGGATAAAATTTTACGGGACAAAGGGATTGAAGCAACCTTAAAACTAGCTGAATCTCCTAATTCAAAAATTGTTGTTATCGGCAACAGTGCAGATGGAATGCCTATTATTTTAGGCGATATCAAATAAAATTCCTTGAAAATTCATTTCTATCAAAACCCGATTGTGTTAAAATACATCGGGTTTTTTTAACACATTTTTAGCATTTCTCAATACTGATAAGTATTATCTTTGCTGCAAGTTTAATAATATGAGTAACCCCGTAAAAATAAAAAACCGACGCGCCAGTTTTGAGTATTTTCTGATTGAAAAGGTGATAGCCGGAATTCAACTTACCGGTACCGAAATAAAATCAATACGTGAAGGTAAGGCAAACCTGGCAGATGCCTATTGCAGTTTTTCAGGCACTGAGCTTTATGTCCGCAATATGCATATTGCTGAATATGCCATGGGTACCTATAATAACCATGAGCCCAAGCGCGATCGTAAATTATTATTGACAAAAAGGGAGTTAAAAAAATTATTGATAAAAGTCAAAGAAAAGGGATTTACCATCATCCCAGTATTTTTATTCATCAATGAAAGAGGGCTCGCAAAACTTGAGATAGCTCTTGCAAAAGGAAAGCATACCTACGATAAACGAGAATCACTAAAACAAAAAGACTCAAAACGTGAAATGGAAAGATCACGCGATTAATCACTAAATAAACTAAAATGAACAAATTTCTTATTACAACAATCTTATTACTGACATTGGGCAAGCTGTCGGCACAGGAAACTGACATAAAAATTAAATGGTACACTTTTGAAGAAGCCATTGAATTACAGGCCAAAGAACCTAAAAAGGTATTTATTGATGTTTATACCGACTGGTGCGGTTGGTGCAAAAAGATGGATGCAAATACATTTTCTCATCCCATTATCGCAAAATATATGAATGAGAATTTTTATGCAGTTAAATTTAATGCTGAAGGCACGGAGCCTGTTATGTTCCAGGGGGTTAAATTTATCAACCCGAAAGACGGAAGAAATAAATCCCATCAGTTGGCCCAGGCTTTGTTAAACGGGAAAATGTCGTATCCTTCCTATGTTTTTATGAATGAAAAATCAGAATTAATAACAATAGTTCCAGGATATATGGAAGCCAAGGATTTTGAGCCCATACTTCATTTTTTTGCTGAAGATAAATTTTTATCGCAAGACTGGAAAACTTTTAGCGAAAAGTTCAGGAGTGAAATTGAATAAAAAAACCCGCCGAATGGCGGGTTTTTTTAAGCTTGAGTCAATATATCGAGCTTGAGTATTTTTCGCTGGTAAGAAACAAAACAAAATGCGCCTAGTTCTCCACCATTATATCTTGTAAAACCTGTAAAACCAAATTCAGGGTTTCTGATAATTTCTTTCATACTCTTTCTGGAGATGTATCCTACGTTGTCTAAATAATAGTTAAAAGCCATGATATTTCGTTTTTAGTTGCACTGTTAATTCCTTAAATATTTAAAAAGTAACCCCCTGAGCAAAAATATTTTTTCAAAATTAA
>CAYNTB010000101.1:0-7485 GCA_964399905.1 uncultured Bacteroidales bacterium
TGAACACTTAATAAAAACATATACCAACGAAGGTGAATTGGTTTTAGATAATACCAAGGTTGACCTGGGAATCCGTTTTGAAGTGCCCGATCATATTGTGGAAGATTTGAATCGCGAAATGTATGAGTTCAAGGTAAAGTTTAAAAGCAAAACGGGCTATATGGTCCGTACGTTTTGTAACAATCCTTCCGGCTATGTGGTTACTGAAAATTATGGCGATTTTAAAACGGTAAATGGCCATTCAAAACTGAAGGAAAAAAGTAAGAACACCAACTTTGCCATTCTGACCACGGTGCAGCTTACCGAACCTTTTAATGATCCGATCGGTTACGGATCGCATATTGCACGACTAACGAATATTCTTGCTGGAGAAAAGGTGATCCTTCAAACCTACAGCCATTTTGTGGATTCGAAGCGGACTAAAAATCTGTACCGTGTGGTTCCAACCCTGCCGCCGAAGCATTATATATTGGGCGATATCAACCTGGCTTATCCGCGCCGACTGATCGAAAGCATTATCGATTTTATTGAAAATCTGAATGAAGTCGTCCCCGGAATCTCAAACCCGGATAACCTGGTTTATGCACCCGAAATAAAATTTTACTCGAATACACTGAACAACAACAAATTCGGCAATTTAAAATTTATTGGCGATTGTTCAGGTTATACCCGTTCTATTATTTATGCAACTGCTCACGGCCATCTGATGGCTCAAGAAATATTAAATCAATAAATCAAAATAATTAAAACCAAAAAAAATGAAAACAATTCACTTTAGAAAATTCAAAGTGATTCCGATAATGATTGCCATTGTGGGATTGCTTATGGCCTGGCCGGCAACGGCACAGCGAAACAGGGGTAATGCACCGGCTACTGTTTCAAAAGATGAAATCAAGTCGGGTGATGTTTCGGGATTAAAGTTCAGAAGCATCGGGCCTGCCTTTACTTCGGGCCGTATTGCTGATTTTGCAGTAAACCCTGCTAATCACAGCGAATACTATGTTGCCACAGCCAGTGGCCATGTTTGGAAGACAGAAAATAACGGAACAACTTTCGATCCTGTTTTCGACCGTCAAAAATCATATTCTATTGGGGTAGTTACCATGGATCCCAACAATCATAATGTGGTTTGGGTTGGAACCGGCGAAAACAATCACCAGCGTGTACTTGGATACGGAGACGGTGTTTACAAAACACTCGACGGAGGAAGAAGCTGGAAACAAATGGGATTGAAGGATTCAAGGCAGATCGGGGGCATTGTTATCAATCCAGAAAATTCAGATATCGTTTTTGTGGCCGCTGAAGGATCGGTGTGGGGTCCGGGTGGCGACCGGGGTTTGTATAAAACGACGGATGGTGGCGAAAGCTGGAAAAAAGTTCTGGAAATATCTGAAAATACAGGGGTAAATAATATTATCATGGATCCAAGGGATCCCAATCTGTTGTATGCAACATCTGAGCAGCGTCGCCGACATGTATTTACAAAAATTGGAGGAGGACCCGAATCAGCCATTTACAAATCAACAGACGGTGGTGAGAACTGGAGGAAGTTGACCTCCGGACTACCTCGTGGAGATGTTGGCGGAATGGGAATTGCGCTATCTCCTGCAAATCCGGATGTGATCTATGCCATTATTGAAGCTGAGGGTACTTCCGGCGGATTTTTCCGTTCAGAAAACAGGGGTGAATCCTGGTCGAAAATGAGCAGTTATACATCAAGCGGCCAGTATTATAACGAAATTTTTTGCGACCCGATCGATGTAGATAAAGTATATTCAACCGAAACAAGAACCAAAGTTACCCTTGATGGTGGCAGAACATGGAACAATGTTTCAAACAATGGAGGCCGTCATGTGGACGACCATGCCATGTGGATTGATCCTGCCGATACCAAACATTTTATGATAGGTGGTGATGGCGGTGTTTATGAAACTTTTGATGATGCCAACACCTGGATTTTTAAATCAAATCTCCCGGTTACCCAGTTTTACAGGGTGGCCACAGATGATACCTATCCTTTTTATTGGGTGTATGGTGGAACCCAGGACAATAACAGTTTTGGTGGGCCTTCTCAAAATACAAGCCGCCAGGGTGTTACACAGGATGAATGGGTTGTAACCCAGGGTGGCGATGGTTTCTGGCAAGCTGTTGAACCCGGAAATCCGGATATAGTTTATTCCGAATCACAATATGGAAATATTGGGCGTTTTGATAAAAAAAGTGGTGAATCGATAGATGTAAGGCCGGCCCCAAAAGCAGGTGAAGAAACCTATAAATGGAACTGGAACACGCCATTTTTCATCAGCTCACATTCACCAACCCGTTTGTATATGACTGCGAATAAGGTTTTCAGAAGCGACGACAGGGGAAGTACCTGGAAAGTAATCAGCGATGATATTACTTCAAAAACCGACCGAAACACCTGGCCGGTAATGGATCATTACTGGAGCATCGATGCGGTAGTAAAAGACGTTTCTACTTCATTGTACGGAATGGGCGTGTCACTTGCCGAATCTGAAGTTCAGGAGGATTTGATCTATGTTGGAACCGATGACGGTGTAATCTCTGTTTCCGAACAGGATGGCAATGGATGGTTCCAGATCAGGAATTTCCCGGGCGTACCGGAATATACTTATGTTAGTGATATCATGCCTTCAAAATTTGATGCTAATGTGGTTTTTGCCACCTTCGATAATATCAAAAGGGACGATTTTAAACCTTATGTATTAAAAAGTACTGACAAAGGTAGAACTTGGAAATCAATTGCATCTAATTTACCTGAAGATGAAACTGTTCATACCATTGAGCAGGATTATGTAAATCCGGATTTACTTTTTGTAGGTACGGAATTCAGTTGTTATTTTTCAGTTAACGGCGGAGAAAGCTGGACAAAATTAGCCTCTGGTTTGCCTTCAATTCCTGTAAAAGATATCAAAATCCAGAAAAGAGAAAATGACCTGGTATTGGCCACTTTTGGCAGGGGCTTCTATATTCTTGATGATTTTACACCACTGCGCGAACTCAGTACTGATTTATTGAAAAAGGATGCTCATATCTTCCCGATTAAGGATGCCTTAATGTATATGCAGACCAGTAATAAAAATGTTGGTCAGGGATCTAATGTTTATGTAGCCGAAAACCCAGATTACGGAGCTACATTTACTTATTATCTGAAAGAGGTACCGCAGACTTTGAAACAAATTCGTTCAGAGAAAGAAAGTAAACTCTTCAAAGATAAAAAGCCAATCCCAATGCCAACAATGGATGAACTCAGGGCAGAAGAAAATGAAATTCCGGCTTATCTTGTTTTTACCATTAGAGATAAAGACGGCAATATTGTACGTACCATTAATCAACGTCCGGGAAAAGGAATAAACAGACTGAACTGGGATCTTCGTTATGCAGCATTTTCTGCCATCCGATTGAGTGGCGATAAATTTACACCGGTTTCGGCTGGGGGCGGAAGATCTCGTTACTTTGGCGGAATCGGAATCCCGGCAATGCCTGGCAAATACACGGTATCTATTGATATGGTTGCGAAGGGAGAAGTTAATAAACTGGCCGGAGATGTTGAATTTACGGTTAAAAAGCTGGATAATACAACTTTAAAAGGGAATCAAGGCGAATTAATGGCATTCCAGCATGAGGTTTCTAAACTATCAAATGTAGCAAATGGAACAGAATCGATTGCCAATGAATTAATGACCAGGGTTCAATATGTGAAACAAGCGGTCAATAATATTCCTGAAATTCCTTATGAATTAATGGTGAAAGCATCGGCTCTTGAAAAAGAACTGGATGATATACTTTGGAGGTTCAACGGTCAACAGCCAAAAGCAAGCCAGGAAGAAAACTGGCCGGCACCACCTTCCATTAATGAATATCTGGGAGTTGCGGCTTATGGCACCTTCAGGTCAACTTCGGGCCCGACAGAGACAATGAAGGAACAAATGAAACTTGCCGAAGAGGCACTTAAACCTGTTTACGACAGAATTAAAACAATGCTTGAAGTAGATATTGTAAAACTTGAGGCAGAATTGAATAAATACAATGTTCCTTTTATTCCTGGCCGACTGCCGGAATGGGGGAAATAAGTTTTATGATCATTAAATTGAAAGGAGATGGCCAATCATGGCCATCTCCTTTTTTTATAAAATGTCATTGGAATAAAGCATTCTACAGGCAGGATGCCATCAGAATCGGGGTGTCCCCCCGGAAATTATATCAGAATAGCTTTGGTAAGCAATACAAATTCGTCGACGGTCAATTGTTCTGCACGTTGGGTCAATAATTTGGCAATTTCAGGATCGTCAATAAATGTAAATACTTTTAAGGCATTTCTCAGGGTTTTTCGCCTTTGATTAAAAGCAGTCTTGACCACTGCTCTAAAGAGGCTTTCATCACAATCGAGCGATAAAATATCGTTTCTTTTTAAGCGGATAACTGCAGATTTAACTTTTGGAGGCGGGAAAAAAACACCTTCTTTTACAGTAAAAAGGTATTCAATGTCGTAATATGCCTGAAGCAGCACACTTAATATCCCGTATGTTCTGCTCCCGGGTGGGGCGGCTATGCGTTCGGCCACTTCTTTCTGTATCATTCCAACAACTTCGAATGCCTGGTTTTTATAATCAAGTACTTTAAATAAAATTTGAGAAGAAATATTATAAGGGAAATTGCCAATGATCCCAAATTTTTCATCGCCAAAAAGCAAGTTTAAATCATATTTTAAAAAATCGGCAAGAATTAGTTTTTGGGCTAATTCAGGATATTTAATATTTAGGTAATCTACAGATTCCCAGTCTGTTTCGATAAAACGTAAATTAAGCTTTTTGTCCTGCAACAAATATTGCGTAAGAATTCCTTTTCCCGGACCAATTTCAATAATGTTTTGTAAATCGCCGCTCAGGCTTTCAACAATTTTTTGGGCAATATGCTGATCCGTTAAGAAGTGCTGACCAAGAGCTTTTTTAGGTCGTACCATCTTATTTGATTAGGTCAAAACTGGTGTAGGCTTGCAAGGCTTTTGGAATTCTAATTCCTCCTTCAATTTGATTGTTTTCAAGCAAGGCTGCCACAATTCTTGGAAGTGCCAATGCACTGCCATTTAAAGTATGCGCCAGGTTTATCCTGCCTTCCTTGTCTTTATATCTCAATTGCAATCGGTTTGATTGAAAGCTTTCGAAGTTCGAAACAGAACTTACTTCGAGCCAGCGTTTTTGGGCGGCCGAAAAAACCTCGAAATCGTAAGTCAGTGCTGAATTAAAACTCAGATCGCCACCGCAGAGCTTAACGATACGAAACGGCAGCTCCAGTTTCCGAAGTAATGACGCAACATAATCTTTCATTTCTTCCAGTGTTTCATACGACTTATCGGGATGTTGTATCTGAACAATTTCAACCTTATCAAATTGATGCAGGCGGTTCAGCCCCCTCACATCTTTTCCGTATGATCCGGCTTCACGGCGGAAACAGTTAGAATAAGCAACATTTTTGATCGGGAAATCGCTTTCCTTTAAAATCACTTTCCGGTAAATATTTGTGATGGGAACCTCAGCGGTTGGAATCAAATAAAAATGATCTTCCCCGATATGATACATTTGTCCCTCTTTGTCAGGTAATTGCCCCGTTCCATAGGCGGAATCCTCGTTGACAAACAAAGGCGGCTGAAATTCAGTATAACCGGCATTGAGTGCTTCGTTTAAAAAGAAATTGATGAGGGCACGTTGCAATCGGGCGCCTGCTCCTTTATAAAAAGGAAATCCGGCACCGGTAACTTTGCTACCCAGATCGAAATCGATGATGTCGTATTGTTTGGCAAGTTCCCAATGGGGCTTTGCATTATTGATCAAGGCTGGGATGTCGCCTTCCTGAAATAAAATTTCATTATCTGCTTCAGATTTTCCAGGGGGCACAGAAGGGTGCGGAATATTGGGTATCTCGACAAGTTTTTCAGAAAGAAGCAGTGAAATCGAGTTTAATTCATCGGAGAGTGTTTTTGATGATTGCTTCAGTTCGGCAGTTTTTTGTTTAAACTGATTTGCCTTTTCTGATTCACCATTTTTAAATAAGATTCCGATCTCCTTTGCCAGTTTATTGGCTTCGGCAAGCTGATCATCAAGTAATTTTTGGGTTGCCTTTCGCTGATCATCAATTTTTATGATTTCATCAATAATTTCTATTGCTTTAAAATTTTTGATGGCCAATAACCGAATTGCTTCCGTTTTATGCTCTTTTAAATAATTAATTTGCAACATCCGATTGATATTTTCTACAAAAGTAATGGAATCTGAAGATATTTATAAAAAAAAATCCCGATTGAAATCGGGATTTGAACAAGTTTTTGTTTTATGCCTTAGTTTTCAGATTGGGCAGTTTCCTCGAAAGGAACTATTGAAACATAGGATCTGTTGTTTCTCTTTTTTCTGAATTCAACGGTCCCATCAGCCAGTGCATATAAGGTATGGTCTTTTCCCATTCCTACATTTAAACCGGGGTTATGAACTGTGCCTCTTTGACGGATGATGATATTTCCGGCTTGTGCCAATTGACCGCCATATATTTTTACACCTAAACGTTTACTGTGGGATTCACGACCGTTGTTTGAACTACCGGCACCTTTTTTATGAGCCATAATTGTAAGTTTTTAAGGTTATTCTTTTTCTGTTTTCTTTGTTGATGCCTTGGCCTTTGCTGCTTTTGGAGCAGCGGCTTTTTTAGGGGCCGCTTTCTTTACCGTTTCTTTTTTGGCAGCAGTTGTTTTCGGAGCAGCTTTCTTAACTGTTTCTGTTTTAGCAGCGGTTGCTTTAGGGGCCTCCTTTTTAACGGTTTCCTTCTTTTCAACAACAACTTTAGCAGCTTCTTCTTTTACAGGAGCTTCTTTAACTGCTTCTTTTTTCTCAGCGGGTGCACCTTTTTCAGCAATGGCTTCAATTTGAATTTTGCTAAAATACTGACGGTGTCCGTTGGCTTTTTGATAGCCTTTTCTTCTTTTTTTGTGAAAAACAGTTATTTTATCGCCTTTTTCATGAGAAATAATTTTAGCTGAAACGCTCGCACCTTTAATAAGGGGTGTTCCAACAATTATTTTCCCATCAACATCAAGCAACAATACGTCGCTGAAATTCACTTTTGAACCCTCTTCTCCTTCAAGGCGATGAACAAAGATTTCCTGATCTTTTTCAACCTTAAATTGCTGTCCGGCTATATCAACAATTGCGTACATTATAATTTTCTTTTAAAATTCCGTTATTTTTTGGAAGTGCAAAATTAGTAAAAATATTTTATGCACAAAGTATTTAGTAATAAATTTTTAAACGAAATCACTTTTTAAAACCCTTTACACTCAAATACTTCTTGTTTACCAAAAATACGCCGAGTAAAATTAAAAATATCCACAAGATATAAACCATTCCAAAATGTTCTCCATCAAGAATACAACAAATAAAGGATACAATAGGAATCAAAAAAGTAACAGACGAGGCA
>CAYNTB010000102.1:0-1340 GCA_964399905.1 uncultured Bacteroidales bacterium
CCATCATCGGTATTGGATTTGCTTTTTCTGTTGTTGCGCTGAATTTATTTATGGGCTTTATGATGGCCTTCGGAATCCTGATGAATTTATTTGGGATTGTTATCGGAAAGAGAAGTGGAAATTTTCAATGGGGAAATAAAATTCATTTTTTGGGAGGCGTGTTGTTAACCGGACTGGCTTTAAAACAAATGATTTATTTATTGGGAATACTTTAATTTAGAAATGAAAATGAAACCTCAAATAAGAATTACCAAAGAGTTTCGGTTTGAAATGGCACATGCGCTGCCCAATCATCCGGGTTTATGCAGAAATATTCATGGCCACTCATATACACTTAGTGTTACGGTGATCGGAGAACCTATTTCTGATTTATCAAAACCTGATGCCGGAATGGTCATGGATTTTGGTGATCTGAAATCGATTGTCAGACAAAAAATCGTACAAAAATTTGACCATGCGCTGGTGTTGCATCATCAAACAAACGATTCTTTAATCCGGGAATTGAAAGCAAATTTCGAAAAAATCATCATGGTCGATTATCAGCCATCGAGAGAATTATTATTATTGGATTTTGTAAATTTAATCAAGCCCGAATTACCCGACGGAGTTGGTTTGTTTAGCTTAAAGCTTAGAGAAACAGCCACATCAGTTGCCGAATGGTTCGCTGCGGATAATTAGGCTCCCATATGTTTCCGGCGGTTATGATATTTATCATCAGCCATTCTTTGCATCGAATGATAGAGTATTATACTTTTGTATGCAAATACAAACATATATAAAATCTTTTGTATGAAAGCATGGATATTAACAATGTTATTGGCCTTAAGTTTTAGCATTGTGCATTCTCAGGAGCAATATTCGCCCTTTTTAAAGGTTAATGAATTGAGTGGTCCCATCACAAATTTTGTTGAGAATGTTACTAAATCTTTGGAAGAAGCCAATTTCCAAATTATTGGACAATATCATCCTGCCGGTAACGAAGATTTGTTTGTACTTGCATATACTTCTGAAGCCTTAAAAAATCTATCCCTTCAATTTCCCGATCGGGGAGCATTGGGTGCAACATTAAAAATTGGCTTTGTCGAAAAAGATGGAATACCAACCATTAGTATGTTGAACCCCATCTATATGTTTTATGCATATTGGCTCGAAGATAATGATGCACATCTGGATGAATTTATAAAAATATCAGATCAAGCCATCAATGCCATGAAAAATGTGGGATCAATGATGATTCCATTTGGTGGTGCTCAAACCCAGAAAGAATTGATAAAATATCGCAAACCGAAAAAGTATTTTCGTATCCCGATGATTTCAATCCCGATGAACTTATGGACGAT
>CAYNTB010000102.1:1350-7478 GCA_964399905.1 uncultured Bacteroidales bacterium
CTTGATGCCATATTTTACAGATCCTGTCGAACTTAATCAATTCAGCTCTTTTGAAGAAGGCCTTAGGGTTATCAGGCAGAATCTTGAAAATCGGAAAGGCGGAACAGAAAAAGTTTACGAACAGGTTTTTGAAGATAAAAAAATTGCGGTATTTGGGGTTGCTCTATTAGACCCTGACAAAGGAGAAATGAGTTTCCTGCCTAAAATTGGTGAAGATCATATTGCGGCCATGCCTTATGATTTGATTCTACAGGGAAATGAAGCAACAATACTGCATGGGAAATTCAGATTTGCATTATACTGGCCTGAGTTGACCATGGGAACTTTTATGAAGATTATGAGTACTCCTGGAAATGTGAAAGACGTTATGGAGGACCTTACTAAATAAACTAACATAGCTCAAAATTAAAAGGGACCTTTGAATGGGGTCCCTTTTTTAATGCTTATTTGTTAAATTTAATGTTACTTTGCAAATACATTTTTAATATCAAATATATTTGTATAGACTAACGGAATTCCTATATGAATGATACCATCCTATTCATATCAATCTATCTGGCATTGGTATTTATTACAACTTTTTCACTTGAAAAGAGCCGAAGAAAAAGAATTCGATTTTTCTTTTTATGTTTATTATTAACGCCCATAGCCGGAATTATAAAAAAGGTGAAAATCAATATTAAGCCGCGAGGGGTTCATACTGTTGTTCGTTACCGATGTACACGTTGTGGTTATCAATATACTGAATATCAAAAATATTGTGGTATTTGTGAGGCGGAGGGGCATCGGATCGAATTAAAGAAACAGGTGATGAAGGTAATCTGAAAAAACCCAATCGGGTTTTTTAATTTTCTAAAAATCTCATAAAAACTCAAGAAACGTTTTATTTAAAATTTGTTTCCTAAGTTTTTTGGTTATAATTTTGCCGCATGAATGAAGATTTTAAAAACATGATGGTAAAGGTTCGTGAGCTATACAATAAGTATGGCATCAAATCTATAACCATGGATGATGTCGCTAAAGAGCTGGGGATTTCAAAGAAAACTTTGTACCAATTTGTTAGCGATAAGGATGATTTGGTCGGTAAGTTTATTGATAACGAGATAGAGATTAGGCAGGAACAGATTTGTAAATGTTTAAGCGGGGTATGGAATGCCATTGAAGAACTATTCGAGATATCAATTTTTATGACCAAAGTAATGAGAGATCAGAATCCTGCCACAGAATATGACCTCAAAAAATATTACCCTCAACATTATCAGAAGACAGTAAAAATAAGACGCGAGCGAATGTATAATTACATTTTGTTAAACCTGAAGAAGGGAAAAGAGGAAGGATTATACCGTCAAGATTTGGATGAAAACATCATCGCTAAACTTTATTTGTGGCGTTTGGAAAACATTCACTTTGAAGAAATGTTCAAAACAGAAGAATATACTTCTATCAGGCTCTTTATCGAACTTTTAACTTACCATGTAAGGGGAATAGCTACGCAGGAAGGGATCAATGTTTTAGAGGAAAAAATTAAACAATTAGATACCAATAACAATAAATAGTTTATGATGAATTTAATACGAAAATGTTTCTTTACATTCGTAATTCTGGGGATATTTTACGATGGGTTTAGTCAGGAGAATAATGAGGTTCTAAGACTTTCGGTTACTGAAGCACAAAATTACGCGATTCAGAATAACCGGACAATCCAATCAGCAAAAATTGACATCGAATTAGCAAAAAAGAAAATTTGGGAAACAACAGCCATGGGGCTGCCCCAATTTAATATTTCAGCCAATTACTCTCACAATTTTGTAATTCCGCAGGTTAGTTTTGGATCTTACCTTGATCCAGAAGCCCTGCCTGTTGGAGTTCCTCTTACGAAAGAAGATATCGACAATGCATACAAAGTTTCACCCCCGGTATCATTGGGTGTGAAAAATAATATGACCTTCGATTTTACACTTTCACAATTAATCTTTAGTGGCGAATATCTGGTTGGCCTTCAGGCAGCGAAAGTGTTTAAAGAAATCTCGGAAAAGAATTATATTAAAACCGAAATACTCACCAAAGAATCGGTTGCCAACAGTTATTATACCATCTTGGTTTTGGGCGAAAACATTAAGGTGCTTAAAGAAAGCATTAAAACCATTGAACAGACATATAATGAAATGCTTAAGCTTAATGAACAGGGTTTTAATGAACAAACGGATGTTGATCAATTACAAATCAGCATGATGAATGTTAAAACCGTTATCAATTCGCTTGAAGGGCAAAAGGATATATCCATAAAATTGCTGAAACTACAGCTTGGCATTGATTTTCATCAAAATATCGAGCTTACGGATAATTTAACCCGGATTATGGGACAGGAAAATTTAAATGAAATGTTGTCAACGAATTTTATTGTCGAAAACAGTATTGATTATCAGATCATGAGTACCAACGAAAAAGTTTCTGTACTCAATCTTAAGCGCCAGAAAACAAAATCGTTGCCAACGATTTCAGCATTTTATCGTCATGAGGAACAAACAAATGCACCTTCATTTAACTTCGCTTTAAAAGATTTATTGGGGGCTACTGTTAATATCCCGATTTTTTCAAGTGGCCAGCGTTCATCACAGCTTCGTCAGGCGCAGTTCGATTTGGAAAAAACACGTTTAGGTTTGGAGGATGTTGTTCAGGGATTAATTCTTGAATATGAGAAAGCCCAAACAGATTTTCAAACTTCGCTCAGCAACTATCAATCAAATAAGGAAAGCATGGAACTGAGCAGAACAATTTATGATAAAACAATCATAAAATACCATGAAGGGGTATCCACTAGTTTTGAGTTAACCCAAATCCAAAATCAATATTTAACTTCAGAATCGAATTATTACAACTCAATCCTTTCTTTGCTAAATGCAAAAGCAAAACTTGATCGTCTTCTGAATAAATATGAGGATGGTAATAAATAATTAATCAGAAATCAACATCGAAAAATAAAAGATATGAAAGCAATATATTTTAGAATAATTACCCTTTTCTTATTAGTGTTCCTGTTTTCGTGCAGTGAAAATAAGCAGGCACAATTGGCCAAATTAAAAGACCAGCAAAAATCCATTAATGAGCAAATACAAAAACTCGAAACTGAATTGGAAAATGAGGCGGGTACAGTTACTGTGAATTCGGACAAATTTAAATTTATTGGGATAACAGAAGTACAAACCAGCAATTTTGATCATTACATCCGGGTTCAGGGTAAGTTGGATGGCGATCAGAATGCGGCTGTTTTTGCTGAGGTTCCAGGCACCATCATTGCTAAATATGCCGATGTAGGTAAAAAAGTTGTGAAAGGCCAGGTACTTGCTCAGATTGATGATCAGCAATACAAGAGTCAGTTGGAAAGCCTTGAAACACAGTATGATTTTGCTTCCGAGCTTTTCGACAAACAACAACGATTGTGGGATCAAAAAATCGGAAGTGAAGTTCAATATCTTCAAGCCAAAACCAATAAAGAATCGCTCGAACAACAAATCGAATCTTTAAAGCTTCAAATAGAAAAATTTAAAATTAAATCACCGATTGATGGAACCATTGAGGAGTGTAATGTCAGGGTTGGAGGTGTAGTGTCTCCCGATCCGCGACTTGCTGCATACAGGGTAGTTGCATTTAACAACATTAAAATAACGGCAGAAGTATCCGAAGCCTATTCATCAAAAGTAAAAAAGGGTGACAAATTAGTGGTAAGTTTTCCGGATATTAATAAGGATTTTGATGCCAGCATTGATTTTGCCAGCAAGTATATCAATCCTGTTAACCGAACTTTTCTGATCGAATCACATTTATCAAATGGTATCTCCGACTTAAAAGCAAATATGATCGCTATTCTTCAGATTAACGATTACCACACCGAAGATGCAGTTGTATTACCTATGAATTATATTCAAACCGATGCAGAAGGTAGTTACGTTTTTGTGGTTCGTCCGAAGGATAATTTTTACGCCGCTTATAAAAAAGCCGTTACCATTGGTATAAGCTATAACGGAATGGCCGAAATACTTGAAGGTGTTAAGGCAGGAGATAAGATTGTTTCCGCTGGTTTTCAGGACCTGATTGATGGTGAATATGTCAGATTTTAATTGAAAGAAATCATCTAGATTCAAAAAGAAATTTTCATGGAAAAGAAATATAAAGAATTTTTTGCAACCAGTTGGGCAATAGATAACAAGATTAGTATTTATGTGCTGGTTTTTATCATCACTGTATTTGGTTTACTCAATTATTTTACCATTCCAAAAGAACAAATTCCAGAAATTGTTATCCCACAAATTATTGTCAGCTCTGTGTATCCCGGAACCTCTCCGCTTGATATGGAAAACCTGGTCACACGTCCGCTTGAGAAGAACTTAAAATCGATTAATGGGGTTAAGAATATTACTTCCCGTTCTTTACAGGATTTTACAGCTATTATTGTTGAGTTTAACACAGGGATTGAAGTAAAAGATGCTAAACAAAAGGTTAATGATGCCGTTGATAAAACCAAAAGAGATTTGCCGGTTGATCCTTCTTACCAATCGCCAACAGTTAGCGAAATTGACCTTTCCGAAATACCCATCATGTACATCAACCTTGCGGGTGATATTCCGTTGGACAGGTTGAAAATGTATGCCGATGATATGCAGGAAAAAATTGAAAGCATGAAAGAAATCACCCGGGTGGATATCATTGGGGCATTGGATCGCGAAATACAGATCAATCTTGATATGTATAAGATGCAGGCAGCCAGTATGACATTTCGGGATGTTGAACAAGCCGTATCTGCAAATAACCTGACTTATTCCGGAGGGAATATTGATCTACAGGGAATGAGTCGATCAATAAGGGTTGTAGGCGAAATTAAAAACATTGAAGAAATCGAAAATATTGTCGTCAATTCTTCAAGCGGAGCACAGATTAAGCTCAAAGATCTTGCCCAGGTAAAGGATTCTTTTCATGAACCTGAAAGTTTTGCACGCTATAATGGACAAAATGTAATCACGCTTAACGTCGTAAAAAAAAGTGGTCAAAACCTTTTGGATGCAGCTGATCAAATAAAAGAAATCATCGCCGATTTTAAAGCAAATAAATTGCCTTCGAACCTGAGCGTTGAGATTACAGGTGATCAATCGCATTTTACCAGAAATACATTGAATGAGTTAAATAATACCATTATTATTGGTTTTATACTGGTTACACTTGTACTGATGTTTTTCATGGGGGTAGTTAATGCTCTTTTTGTTGGATTATCGGTCCCATTGTCGATGTTTCTTGCTTATATCGTTATGCCATATTTTGGTTTTACCATGAATATGCTTGTGATGTTTGCCTTTATTTTCTCCTTGGGTATTGTGGTTGATGATGCTATTGTGGTGATAGAAAACACCCATCGGATTTTTAAGAAATCAAAACTGGATATTGCAACCTCCGCCAAATTTGCCGCGGGAGAGGTATTTGTTCCCATATTATCCGGAACACTGACAACCCTGGCACCATTTTTCCCACTTGCATTTTGGCCGGGTGTGGTTGGTAGTTTTATGTTTTTTATTCCAGTAACTTTAATCATTACTTTGTTTGCATCTTTAATTGTAGCCTATATTTTCAATCCGGTATTTGCGGTTGATTTTATGAAGCATGATGAGGTTGACAGACCTGTACCACTTCCCAAACTCATTAAAATTACACTTGGAATATTAATCGTTTCGCTTCCATTTTATTTTTTCAAACTCACCGGAATTGCAAATCTTTTGGTTTTTATTTCCATCGTTATATTCTCGCATAACATGTTCTGGTATAAGGTGCTTCGCAGGTTCCAATCACATTTTATTCCGGCCATGATGAGAAAATATGAAAATTTACTGAAATGGGTATTAAAAGGGAAAAGACCGATCAGGATATTATGGGGAATGGTTGCCCTGTTTTTTGTAACAATGATCGTAAATATGCATAATTGAAAAGCCAGAACGCTGACTCATCCTCTTTAAACTGCTCGTGCAGTTTATTGTACTGCTCGTAGCGTTTGTTTTGTAACAGAACACTTCCCAGTTGATAGCGAACACCCTGATTGTCGTTTGTGTTCATCACAAGAATCTCGTTAAACTCCTTTATTGCGT
>CAYNTB010000103.1:0-1672 GCA_964399905.1 uncultured Bacteroidales bacterium
GATCACGATTGTCGGGTCGGTTATATCTCTCGTAAAAAACAGAGCTCCAGTCCGTTTGGTCATCACTAAGAAATAGATCGAGTGTTTTATACATCAATGGTGTTGGAAGAGAAGTGTTGGTATTTGTCAAAATTACAAATCCAAGATTTTCTTCCGGAACAAGCACTGTCCGAGATATCATTCCGTCGTATCCGCCACCATGAGAAACAATTTTTCTCCCTTGATAATCCATCAGGCTCCATCCCAGTCCATAGGCCTTGAAATGAGTACTTGGAAACATTTTTTCGGAAGAAGCACTCACATTTTGAACAGTATGAGCCTGCCACATCTCATGTTGAGAAGCAGAAGTAAAAATAGTATCCTTTCCATTCACACCAAGATTTAATGGAAGCATCATCCATTTGGAAAGATCAGAAACGCTTGATAAAATTCCGCCCAATGGTGCTGCATTGTCCCAGTTCAGGTATTCGATCGTAATGAGTTTACCTTTATAATCATTGTGTGGTGTGGTAAAATTACCTTTCGCTTCGAGTTTGGTGATACTGGTAACGGTGCGATCCATATTTAAAGGATTGAAAATATGCTGTTGTACAAATTCGCTCCAACTCAAACCACTTACCTTTTCGATAACCAGGCCGGCTGCCATAAACATAATATTTTGATAACCATAGGTTTCTCTAAAACCATAGGCGGGTTGCAGGTATTTTGCCCTTCTAACGATTTCTTCACAAGAGTAATCGGTGCCATACCAAAGCAAATCACCTGAAAAAGTTTTAAGCCCCGAACGATGCGAAAGTAAATCCCTGATGGTCATTTCGTGTGTTACATAAGGACTGTACAACTCAAACCAGGGTAGATATTTTGTGACTTTATCGTCCCAGTCCATCTTGCCTTCTTCAACTAAAATGGCGATGCTTGCTGCTGTAAATGCCTTGGTATTTGAAGCAATGGCAAACAATGAATGTTCATCAACAGCCTCACCCGTATTCACATTTTTTACACCAAAACCTTTGGCAAAAACAACTTTATTGTCCTTTACAATGGCAATGGCCATTCCGGGGACGTTCCATTTTTGACGAGCCTGCTCATAATATTGTTCAAGTTCAGCAATGTTTTTTTTAAGATCGTTACCGGCTTGTATTCCGATTGTGATAAAAAGAATAATTGATACCAATAATCCGGCTTTGTAATTTTTAGTTTTCATATGTTGATAAAGATTTAACAATTTGATTCATTATGGTGGATGCCTTGTCCTGTAAAAAGACATCAGTTATTGAATGTGTGAATTTCGATTCTTCGGGATTTATTTCAATAATTTTTGTTCCATGGTGTTTGGCAATGATTGGAATTTGACAGGCAGGCATGATTTCTCCGGTGGTTCCGATAACCAGGAAAACATCAGATATCTCGGCTGCCTTTATTGAAGCCTGATAAGCCTGAGTAGGGATGCCTTCTCCAAAAAATATGAAATCGGGTTTGAGTAAAGATTTGCATTTATTGCATTGAGGCGGAATTTTTTTCAGATTTATTTCGCTGACATGATATTTGTTTCTGCATGATGTGCAGACAAGTTGCTGGGAATTTCCATGAAATTCATGAACTAATTTGCTTCCTGCTTCCTGGTGCAGATTGTCAATATTTTGAGTGATAATTTCCTTAAGAAAGCCTTTCG
>CAYNTB010000103.1:1727-7456 GCA_964399905.1 uncultured Bacteroidales bacterium
TCTAAATAAGCCAGCCCTTTATGGGCATAATTTGGTTAAGCCTGTCCGAAAAAATCATAAAATATTTCTTTGATTACCGACCAAGAATCTTTAGGGTGATTGAAAAAATAGGTCAAATCAAGAACCTGAGGATCGTAACGGCTCCAAAGGCCGTGTTCACCCCTGAATGGAGGAATTCCGCTTTCGACAGAAATACCTGCCCCTGTAAAAGCGGTAATATGTTTTGCATTCCGTATTAATTCAACAGCTTCTTTTATTGTATTTTCCAATTCACTATGTTTTCTTTCCCAACAAATTTATTGAATTCATTTTATGAAACCTAAAGTTTGTGTTGTATCAACGGATAAATTTTAATGGATACAATATTTAATTAAATTTACTCAAATTCTTAATCAAAGAAATGGGACAGAAATATTTGGAGCTAAAGATGCCTGCTGATTATTCAGCAGCAGAATTGCAAGTAAGTATTGGAAAAAAATTAAGAATCCAAAATTTTAATTTCCAGATTGAAAATAAAAGTCTGGATGCCAGGAATAAGAGTAATATCCATTGGCTAATAAGGGTATTGGTCAGTTCCGATGAGATTAAAGAACACATCCAAAGGACTGAAAAAAGTTTGAATATCACTTTTAAAAAGAGAAAAGAAAAGGTGGTAATTGTTGGCAGTGGCCCCGCTGGTTTTTTTTCAGCACTCATTTTGCAAATGGCAGGGTTTGAGACGGTACTGATTGAACGAGGTTCGGAAGTTGGGAAACGCGCTGAGAAAATATCAGAATTTGAGAAAACAGGGCAGTTTGACAAGCTGAACAATTATGCCTTTGGCGAAGGTGGTGCAGGCACTTTTTCCGACGGCAAACTAACCTCACGATCAAAGCATATATCCGCAGAACGAAGTTTTATAATTCAGGAGTATATTGAGGCAGGAGCACCCGAAGAAATTGCTTATCTGGCTCATCCCCATCTTGGTACCGACAATCTGAAGTTGATTGTAAAAAATTTACGAAATAAATATAAGCGTTTGGGTGGCACGATGATTTTTAATGCTTGTTTGTCCGATATAAATGTAAAGAATGGATCTGTAATTTCAATTGAAACGAATTCCGGAACATTCGAAATAGATTATTTAATTCTTGCAATCGGACATTCTGCATTTGAAACCTACCGAATGTTAATCAGTAAAGGCGTAAAATTCAGAACCAAGAATTTTGCCCTGGGCTGCCGAATGGAACACCCACAGCAACTCATAAACATGGCTCAATGGGGCGTTGAACAATTAAAGGGGGTAAAAGCTGCCGAATACCGGCTGACATCAAAAGCAGATGGGCATCGCCAGGTGTATAGCTTTTGCATGTGCCCTGGAGGAATTGTAGTTCCGGCAACGGCTTATGAGGGAAGTAATATAGTAAATGGTATGAGTTTCTATGGGCGCGATGCCAAATATGCCAATGCAGCCTGTGTCGCTACCTTGAACCTGAGCCAACTTCTTCAAAAAGAGGTCGATGCGATTGAATCCCTCGACTGGCTCGAGCATCTTGAAAGAAAATTTTATGATTTTACGGGTTCTTATAAGGCCCCGGCATGTCATATCAGTGATTTTATCAAACATAAACAAACATCCAGGATTACAGCCTCAAGTTATCCGCTTGGCCTGGCAGAAGCCCCGTTGTGGGAGCTGTTGCCAGGGCAAATCAGTGAAGCATTGAAAGCAGGCTTACTGGACTTTAAAGGTAAAATCAAAGGATTTGAATCAGGCATTTTGCTGGGCTTGGAAAGCAAAACTTCTTCGAGTATTCAGGTATTGAGAGAACCATCGGGATTGTGCGAAGGATTTGAAAATTTATATATGTTGGGCGAAGGCAGTGGTTATGCAGGGGGAATTATTTCGAGCGGAGCCGATGGGGTAAAAGGAGCCATGCATCTGATCAATTTAAAATCCTGAGCAAATAAGCGACTATTCAAAAAAATTGTTTAGCATCAACTCACAAAGTTCCAATTGCTTTTTTTCAATGGACAAACATTCCTGAACAATTTGTTCGGCACTTTTGTGATATTCTTTCAGATCATCCAGAAATAGATTGCCCCATTTACTTACCAGCAGATGATCAACTTCCAGATGGAATTGCACCGCTAAAATGTTTTTATAACGGAATGCCTGGTTTTTACATGCCTTTCCTTCAACCAGATGAACAGCACCATCAGGAATGTCAAATGTTTCGCTATGCCATTGACAGGCATGGAATTTTGCAGGAAAGCCCTTAAAGAAGTGATCTTTTTTTCCGGCATTTGTGAGTGATAATTCAGAATCTCCAATTTCAAGTACCGAATTTTTACGGACATTGGCACCTAAAATCCGGGCAATTATTTGGGCTCCAAAGCAGAGACCAAAAATTGGAATATCAAGTTTGATCGCTTTTTCGAGGTATTTCCATTCATGTTTGAGATAAAGATACGAATCAATTTCATTGGTGGAAAGGGGCGAACCTCCAATCAGGATGTGTGAATACTGCTTCAGTGGAGGATATTTTTGGCCTTCAAAGGCCTTGAAAAATTCATAATCATATTTGTGAGCTTCCAAAAAAGTCTCAATATAACCAAAACTTTCAGCGGCATGATTTTGAATAAGTAAGATTTTCATTGAATAATTAAATGGGGTTAATAGGTTTTAGCATCAGGCAAATCGTTTGAATCTATTTTTTGTAATTTTTCTTTTTGTGTTTTGTATATTGGTTTTTTATTTTACGGGGTTTATATTCAGGGCCCTCTCCAAGTTGAACCGGAATTTTAGCTTTATAAACCTCCTTTCCCAGAAGTTTTTCTATGTCTGCAAATTTCGATTGTTCTTTTTCATTGATGAACGTAATTGCAACCCCGTCTGCTTCTGCCCTGGCTGTTCTTCCAATCCGGTGTATATAATCTTCTCCATCCTGGGGTACATCGAAATTCAGTATCAGTTCAATGTCTTCAATATCAATTCCTCTCGACAGGATATCGGTAGCAACCAGAATGTTGAGCTTCCGGTTTTTAAAATCCATGAGTACCTTTTTTCGCTGGTCCTGATCCAGATCAGAATGGATATCTTCAACCGCCAGTCCGGCTTGTTTAAGCGAACGGCTCAAATCCTTTGCACTGTTCTTGGTTGAGCAAAATATTAAAATACTTTTTGCTCTTTGACTAGCAAGCAAATATAAAACGAGGGGGATTTTTTGATTCTCATATACAACATAAGCAATCTGTAGAATCTTTTCCGCGGGTGTCGAAACCGCAATGTTTATTTCAACCGGATCTGTTAAAACTTTTCTGGCCAGTTTCCTTATTTGTTCGGGCATGGTTGCTGAAAACATCAGGTTTTGCCTTTTCTCCGGGAGATAACTGATTATTTTAATAATATCTTCATAAAAACCCATGTCAAGCATTCGGTCCGCTTCATCAAGTATCAGGCACTCGAGTTTTGAAGTTTTAACATATTGTTGAGATAGATGGGAAATCATCCGTCCCGGAGTACAAATAATCACATCTGCACCTTGCGACAGGGCATTTTTTTCCTGGGCAAAACTTACGCCATCATTGCCTCCATAAACCGCCAATGAGCTTATTTCGCAAAAGTACGATAACCCTTCCATCTGTTGGTCGATCTGAATAGCCAGTTCCCGGGTTGGGACGATAATCAGAGCCTTGATTGTATCCTTTTCGGTTGATTCAAGTATTCGGTTGATAATGGGCAATAGGAAAGCAGCAGTTTTGCCGGTTCCGGTTTGGGCCGAGGCGATCAGGTCCTTTCCTTCGATGATGGCCGGAATGGCTTGTACCTGTATGGGAGTGGCAGTTTCAAAACCCAATGCTTCCACCCCTTGCATTAGTTCGGACCGAAGTCCAAATTCGTTAAATTTCAATATGTATGTATTGGATAATAAATGACCAAGTCAATAATTAATTATTGATCAAATTTAGGTAAAATCGGAATAGAAACAACAGATTTGCTACAGAAAGAATAAGTAGCTTGTCGGGTTTCTATTTAGCGATTCCAATCACACCACAGGCAATACGGGCACCGGCATTTCCAGTAGGTTGGGATTGTAAATCGTCTGCATCAGCATGTACAACAACTGAACGGCCAACAATTGAGTTGGGTCCATTCAGCATGAGTTGTGATGTTAACAGCTCAAGATAAGCATGGCCTTCAGCATTGGCCCTGATGTTTCCTAAATCGCCGCTATGTTTTTCCGGTGATTCAGGGCCCGCATGATGATGTCCTTCCGGGTTAAAATGACCACCTGCTGAAGTTCCGTCGGCTGCACTGCAATCTCCAAATTCATGAATGTGAAATCCATGATCTCCTTCACTGAGTCCGCTAAGTTCGGCAATAACCTTTACACCTTCATGGGTTTGTATGAATGTGACGCTCCCTGTAACATCGTTTCCTTCAGTTGGGTGGAGTATGCATATCACTTTATGAACATCCTTTGCATCTTGATGCATTGAATGATCCTGGGCGGTGGCTTTATAAGTTGCAATTATCAATAATGATGAGGCAATGATTGCCAGTATGGTTCCTAAGTTTTTATTTCGCATGATTTACTTATTTAGTTAAAGTACCGGATTTTAGTATTAATAAGTGAATGTCAAAGTTCTAAACATTGTTGAGTTTATCCGGATGTGCCAAAGATAATAACTATTTAGAATGATTCAAAATAAAAAATAATAATTAGGGGGCTTATTTTACTTTAAAGCCGGAATAATTCATGGGGGGTTGATCGTAGGAGACAAAATCAGGTACCCGGGCCCAGTCCGGACCTTTTCTGCACCATTTTTCAAAATATTCCATATGAAGTGCTTCCCCTTCGGCTTCTATATAAACCGAACCATCGGCTTTGTTTTGCACAAATCCGCTTATATTGTATTGATGGGCCTTTTTATGCGTATAAAACCGAAATCCGACATTCTGTACTTTTCCGCTAATTTTAAAAACTTTTGAAACAATCATGTTTTACGGGTTTAACCTTTTCATCATTAAATGATCAATTTGTTCGAAGACCTGATCAGGATGAAGGGCTCTCCAGCTGTAGTCATCAAATCGCCCTCCAAACGAAATATAGTAATCGATACGTGCTGCTTCAAATTCGCTTATAACATGCTCGCGGAAATTCAAGCCTACGATCCATCCATCTTCGATGTCTTCAAACCATTCCTGATAATAATCATTTTCATCGGCATGCATATTCATCACATTTTCTCCAATGAGAATGTATTTTTGGATTCCGGATTCGGTGAGATGATCGATGACATTTCTTTTTAACTCCATCACGTCATTATGCAGCAAGTCATTCCATTCGCCCATTAGTTCAATAATGCAAAAGCCTTTCAGGTAATCAACGAAGAGTATCTTGCAATATAAGGTTGAAGAGCCGATCTCATCCCATTGTGGGTGAATATAATAATTGTAAACAGTATGTGAAAATTCAAATTCGCTGTATTCTCTTTTGTAAAAGGGTGAAAGTTTATCTTTGGAAGCCTGGTACAGGTCCAGCCAGGTATAAGGTGGTTCGATACTGTGCATTTTTACTGATCACTTTTAGGTTGGATAAGTATGGTTGCTTTTTCTATAGTGACCAAGCCGTTGGTTACAACTTTATTAAGAAATGGAATAAAGCGGTCGATATTTTCTTTTTTATCAACCTTTTGGATAAACTCTTGGCTTGTCTCGTCACACTCTGAATCATCTTCTCTTAATG
>CAYNTB010000104.1:0-7411 GCA_964399905.1 uncultured Bacteroidales bacterium
GGCTGGATCGGGAAAAATACCTGCCTTATAAACAAAGAGCAAGGCTCCTTTTTTTTCGTTGGCGAAATCATTCTTGATCTTGATCTTGATTACGATTCTCCGATGGAGGATTATTGCGGATCGTGCACCAAATGCCTGAATGCCTGCCCTACCAATGCCCTGATTGCTCCTTACCGCCTGGATGCACGAAAATGTATTTCCTATCTGACCATCGAATATAAAAATGAAATCCCGCTTCAGTTTAAAAACAAAATGGAAAACTGGATATTTGGTTGCGACATATGCCAGGATGTGTGCCCCTGGAATAACAAGGCAATCCCGACGCTTGTTCCCGAATTCAAACCATCAGATGATCTGTTAAAAATGGAAAAGCCGGATTGGGAAAAGCTGGATGAAAAAAATTTTAATAAAATTTTTAAAGATTGGGCAGTATTAAGGACTAAATTTGCAGGGCTAAAAAGAAACATCGATTTTGTTTCGGAACTATAAAAACTAAAAATACATTGAAGATGGCTGCGATTGAAACCATTCAAATACCTTTGGGGTTCACGGCTCCGAATTTTAAATTATACGATCCATCAAGCGGTGAATATAAAACCCTTGAGCAACTCAAATCTGAAAAAGGAACCCTGATTGCTTTTATTTGCAATCACTGCCCTTTTGTTAAACATATCATTCATGAATTAATCAATATTGCCAACGAATACATCCCCAAGGGGATCTCATTTATTGCAATTAACTCGAATGATGTTGCACATTACCCGGAAGACAGCCCCGAAAAAATGAAAGCCTGGGCTACCGACCTGAATTTCCCTTTTTATTATTTGTACGACAAATCCCAGTCTGTTGCAAAAAAGTACAGTACAGCCTGCACTCCTGATTTTAATCTGTTTAACGAAAAAATGAAGTGTGTTTACCGTGGACGAATGGACGGGTCAACACCTTCCAATAATGTTCCGGTTACCGGTACGGATTTGCGCAATGCACTGGATGCACTCCTGGCAAACAAAGAAATTAGTAAGCAACAATTTCCAAGCATTGGTTGCAGCATCAAATGGAAATCTGAATAAGTAGCAGATTATTTGGTTCGGCTGGTCGAATATTCTACCAAATCGTGAAGCGAATTTTTATAATCACTATCAGGAAAATTATTTAAGAAATCGAGGGCTGCCCTGCGGTAGTTATCCATTTTTTCGCTGGTATATTCAAGGCCTCCCGATTTTTTTACTTTTTCAATAATTTCGGCCACAATTTTAGGATCCCTGTTCTTATTTTTGATCTGATAAATGATTTTTCGCTTTTCGGTAAAACTTGATTTATTCAGCATATAAATTAAAGGCAGGGTCATCTTCTTTTCCTTAATATCGATCCCCGAAGGCTTTTCTTTGTTTGTGCTTTGCTGATAATCAAACAAATCATCCCTGATTTGAAATGCGATTCCTACATTTTCACCAAATTTTCTGAACTCCTCTATCTGATCCGGATTGGCACCGGCTGATGCTGCTCCGCTGGCGCAACACGACGCAATCAGGCTTGCTGTTTTTTTGCGGATGATTTCAAAATAAACCTTTTCTTCGATGTCCAGTTTGCGGGCTTTTTCAATTTGCAACAATTCACCTTCACTCATTTCCTGTACGGCATTGGAAACGATCTTCAATAATTCATGATCGTTATTTTCCAATGAAAGAAGCAACCCTTTCGAAAGTAAAAAATCGCCCACCAATACCGCAATTTTATTACCCCAAAGTGCATTTAACGAAAATATCCCACGGCGTTTGTACGATTCATCAACAACATCATCATGAATAAGGGTGGCCGTATGCAACAATTCGATCAAGGATGCTGCACGACTGGTCTTTTTAGTAATGGTTCCAAGCATGCCCGCAGATAAAAATACAAACATTGGCCTGACCTGTTTCCCTTTTCGTTTTACCATATAGGCCGTTATCGTATCAAGCAACGGAACTTTGCTCTTCATCGACTTTTTGAATTCGCGGGAAAATTCATTCAGTTGCGACTTAATCGGAGCTTTTATTTGATCTAAAGTTGTCATTTATATTTATCAAATTTAAAACATTTCCAAATACAAAACTGAATGTTGGTTTTGAATGAACTGAATCAACCCAAAATCTTTGTGCGCCTAAAAGGATTATGCCTAAATTTGCAAAAAATAATTGATGTCAGGATTTTTATTTCATGAAATAATATTTGGGCCGGTAAAAAGCCGGCGATTGGGGGTGTCTTTGGGTATCAATTTATTACCTGTTGATTACAAATACTGTACTTACAATTGTGTGTACTGCGAATGCGGCTGGACAAAAAAGCAAGAATCAAAGCACATTTCTTTACCCAAAAGAGCGGAAATTCGTCTCAAACTGGAGCAAAAGCTTGAGCAGCTTCAGAAAGAAAAGATCAGTCCTGAAAACCTGACTTTCGCCGGAAACGGAGAACCTACAATTCATCCTGAATTTGCAGAGATTATTGATGATACCATTCAATTGAGAAATGAGTATTTTCCCGATGCCCTTATAACAGTGTTGTCGAATGGAAGTTTGATTGAGCGTCCGAATATTTTCGGGGCATTGCAAAAAGCGGATCAAAATATTTTAAAATTAGATGCCGGTTCAGAAAGCCAATTCCGGCACATTAATATTTCAAATTCAAGTGCAAGCCTGGCGCAGCATGTTGATAATTTAAGTAAATTCAATGGGAACCTTATTATTCAAGCCCTATTTTTATCTGGCAATTATAATGGAACCCACATCGATAATACCAGTGAAGAGGAAGTAAATTTATGGCTGGATCATCTTAAAAAAATCAAGCCAAAACTTGTGATGATCTATCCCATCGACCGGGAAACACCTGCCCACGACTTAGATAAAATTCCGAAAGAAAAACTCCTGCAAATTGCTTCGAGGGTTCATGATCTGGGAATAAAAACTGAAGTTTACTAAAAATGGAAAAATATCCCGCAAAAATATTAATGGCATTTATGGAGACCATTGATGGTAATGAAAAAATCCTGAATTGGTTGCTAAAAAACGGTTTTCCCGAATTGGCCGCATTGTCGAATGCCATCCGCGGCAGTGATGAGGCCGTACAGTGGTTATTAAAAAATGGATTCCCGCAGTTTGCGGCATTGGATGCAGCCATCGTGAATGATCAAAAAGCGTATAAGTGGCTTGAAAAAAATAATTTCAATTTACTGATAATTTTGGCTGATGCCTGCCAGGGCAGGGAGGAAGCTATCGCCTGGTTCAATCAACATGATTTAAAAATATTTGTAATGATGGCCGAAAGGATCAAAAAATTTACCGATGGGCAGGTTTTCGATTATCACAAACTGAGTTTTTAAAAAAAACCCGATGAATGATCATTCACCGGGTTTTTTCATTCTAATCAATGATGTCAACCACATTTTGAGTACCCGCAAGAGGTGCAGGTTAAACAACCATCCTGATAAACAAGTCCTTTTTTATCGCCACATTCCGGGCAACTTGCCTTTTTCACTTCAGTGCCATCAGGGATATATTTTTTTAAGGCCCTGATCACGCCGTTTTTCCAGGTATTGATCGATTCATCTTCCAGTGTTAAATTGGCAATAAGCTGGATAACAAAAGGAATGGGCATTCCGTGTCGGAGTATTCCTGATATTAACTTTGCATAATTCCAGAATTCTTCCTTAAATGAACGCGATAAACCTTCTATGGTAATTTTGTATCCATCTTTATCCTGAAACTGAAAATCATATCTGGCCGGTTTCCCTTCTTCTTTGTTTTTGATTACCCAGCCTCGTGTAATAGATGGCGGAATAAAAAAGCCGTCAGCTTTACCGGTGAATATTTCGTAAGGTTTGTTATTTAAAATACCGATGACCGCGATCCATTTATCATAATCATTCTGAAATCTGACAATTTCGGCTTCCAGGATTTTTGGCCTTGTGGGAGCCTTTGTTTCCTTAAACTCATTATCTTCCTCTTTCTTTTCATCGTTTGTAACAAGCACACCCGAACGCGATCCATCGCGATAGATGGTCATCCCTTTACATCCACTTTCCCAGGCTGTTTTATATATCTCACTTACCAGATCTTCGGTGGTTTCCTTTGGAATATTAACAGTGACACTGATTGAATGGTCCACCCATTTTTGAATGGCACCCTGCATTTTAACTTTGCTTACCCAGTCAATATCATTTGAAGTGGCCTTGTAATAAGGCGATTGGGCAATAACCTGATTTAAATCCTCTTCGCTATAAGCCTTTACCTCATCGGGATTATATCCATTGGTTTCGAGCCAGGTCACAAATTTGGGATGAAATACATTGTATTCTTCCCAGGCATCTCCAACTTCATCGGTAAAGTTAACGGTTACATTCCGATCGTTGGGATTTACTTTTCTTCTCCGTTTATATGAAACCATGAATACAGGCTCAATACCGGAGGATGTTTGTGAACAAATACTGACGCTGCCGGTTGGGGCAATGGTCAGCATGGCAATGTTTCTGCGTCCGAATTTTTCCATATCCTGATAAACCGCAGGAGCTGCTTCCTTAATTCGGTTGATGAACGGATTATTTCGTTCTTTGTTGATATCAAAAATTGGGAACGGACCCCTGTCCTTCGCAAGCTTAACCGAGGATCTGTATACCTCAATGGCCAGTAATTTATGAACTTCTGTCGAAAAATTGGTAGCTGCATCAGTTCCATATCTTGAGCCCAAAGCTGCAAGCATATCGCCTTCGGCTGTTATTCCGATTCCTGTTCTTCGGCCTTCAAGTGTTTTTTTACGGATGTTTTTCCAAAGGTTCCATTCAATTTGTTTGGTTTCAAATTCTTCAGGATCGGCATCAATTTTTTGGAGAATACCATCGATTTTCTCTACTTCCAGATCGATGATATCATCCATGATCCGCTGGGCAAAATGGGCATGTTTACTAAACAAAGCCCCGTCGAAACTTGCATCAGGCGTAAATGGATTATCAACGTAACTGTATAAGTTCAGGGCCAGTAAACGGCAGCTGTCGTAAGGGCACAGCGGGATTTCGCCACACGGGTTTGTCGATAATGTTTTAAACCCTTTGTCGGCATATGAGTCTGGTACTGATTCGCGGATCACGGTATCCCAAAACAAAACACCAGGTTCGGCCGATTGCCAGGCATTGTGAATTATTTTATTCCATAAATCAACAGCATTGATTTCTTTAACAAACATGGGATTATCAGAATCGATCGGGTACTGCTGACGATAGGTTGTATTGTTGATCACCGCCTTCATAAATTCATCATCAAGCTTCACCGAAACATTGGCCCCTGTTACTTTTCCAAGTTCCATCTTGGCATCCACAAAATTTTCAGCGTCCGGATGTTTTACAGAAATGCTTAACATTAAGGCACCGCGTCTGCCATCCTGGGCGACTTCCCGTGTAGAATTTGAATATCGTTCCATGAAAGGGACGATGCCGGTTGATGTAAGAGCACTATTTTTTACGGGGCTACCCGAAGGGCGGATGTGTGAGAGGTCGTGACCAACCCCGCCCCTTCTCTTCATCAACTGAACCTGCTCCTGATCAACTTTTAAAATTCCGCCATAGGAATCAGAATTTGAATCGCTGCCAATAACAAAACAATTGGAGAGGGAAGAAATCTGAAAATCATTTCCGATCCCGGCCATGGGGCTTCCCTGCGGAATTATATATTTAAAATCCCTGAACAGTTCATACACCTCATCTTCGCTCATGGGGTTTGGATATTTCTTTTCGATACGGGCCACTTCTTTTGCCAGTCTTCGGTGCATATCATCGGGTGTAAGTTCAAAAATTTCTCCCGCTGAGTTTTTTAATGCATACTTATTCATCCAAACGTTTGCCGCAAGTACATCGCCTTTGAAATATTGAGTGGCACTTTTCAGTACTTCTTCATGTGTATATTTTTGTAGAACGTCAGTGTTTCGTTCTAAAACCGCTGTATTCAATTCGTCTTTCTCCTTCTTTTCTGTTACTTCAATTTTTCCTTCTTCCGGAAGTTCAGGACGTATCCTTTTTTCCAGAACTTTCCCATAATAGCTTGTTGTTTTTTTCTCTTCCAATTCCTTGTCAGTATTGGCAAAAAGATTATTCTCCATGCTTAAAAAATTAACTTAAAAATATAAATCTGATTTTTGATAAGTAGTTGATATCCCGAAAGATAAAAAATCAAATATTTGGTGTTTTTGCTAAAGCAAGATACAACAGAAATGTCAAAAAGATGAAAAGAGTTATCAACATGGAATGGTTGAAAAATCGTAAGCCATTGACTTAAAAAAATATAAAGATCAAAAAAATAATATTGGCTAAAAATATTGCCAAAATCTTTAAAATGGTCAACTTTTTGCTAAGCAAATATAGAAATTCCTGATCCATTTTCAGATTCATTTTTAAAAACGGCTAATCCCTTTGTAAATTCAACTATTTGAAAATATTATGTAAAAACAGATATGTTTTTAAACATAAATTTGGGCCCGATATATTTCAGAATTATTAATGGGTCTTCTGAATTTTTGTCAGTACATAATTATATCTTTGTTAATAAATTTTTAGGCTTATGTTACAAATTAAAATTTTCTCCTTTAATGCCTTTCAGGTGAATACTATTTTGTTGTTCGACGATACCAAAGAATGCGTTATTATCGACGCGGCCTGCTATGATGAAGCAGAAAAAAACAAACTCATTCATTTTATTCAAAAAGAAGGTTTAAAGCCTGTTAAGCTCTTAAACACCCATTGCCATATCGACCATTTACTGGGTTGCAATTTTTTAAGTGATCATTATCAAATCGATTTATGGATCCATGAAGCGGGAAGATCATTTTTGGATGAGGCCCCTGAACATGCCAGGGTGTTCGGATTTACCATCGATCCGATTATTGACCCTCTCAAATTTTTAGATGAATCAAGCATTATTAAATTCGGCAATCAAACCTTAAAAATCCTTTACACCCCCGGACATGCAGATGGCAGCATTTGTTTTGTGAACCACGAAAATAAATTTGTGATCGTCGGCGATGTACTTTTCAGGGACAGTATTGGAAGAACGGATTTGCCAACAGGCGATTTTTCGATTTTACAGGCAAGTATCCACAACAAGCTTTTTAGTTTGCCAGATGATTTTACGGTCATTCCCGGTCACGGTCCGGAAACATCAATCGCTTATGAAAAAAACAACAACCCTTTTGTTGCGATTCATTAGTTTTGATTGAGGATTTTAGCCATCCCATCCAAATCCTGTTTATTCATACAATTGAAATGTTTTTGCGGACAGTTTTTGAGTCCGATTTTGTGGCATGGCCTGCAACTTAAATTTTTCACCTCAAATATATGTGATTTTGATTCACTTCCTTCAGGCAGGTAAGGATACATCCCAAATTCAGGAATGGT
>CAYNTB010000105.1:0-7285 GCA_964399905.1 uncultured Bacteroidales bacterium
ACTTTCTCTGCATTGGTATTTCGTTCCACACTGTTCAGGGAACGGTCGATCCGGCTCTCTTCAAATGTTTGTTGAGCCAGCCGAAGGTTGACCTGGTCGAACACCTTATTTTTACTGATGTAAGTAATGTTCAGGTTGTTCATTATCCATTTTTGCGGGCCATAGTCCCATTCGGCATAACGGGCCGTACCGTTTTTAAGGCGGTTGTGGCGGTCGTATCGGCCATAGGGCGATGTTTCGGAATAATGGAAGCCATATTGGAATTCCCATTGATCATTGGGCTTAAATCGCAGCTTCTGCATCAGGTTAATTTGTGAATAGGCCGATGGAATCTGCAATAAGGGATCATCCTGGGTGACAACCATATCGGTGCCATTCTGCCGTTCTACATAAAAAGGCTTCAGATAATCATCCGGTCCGTGGCTTCCCTGGCGCAGGTTGTCGTAATCCCACGAACTGAAACTGGTAACCATGGCCCATTTTTTCCAGCCGATATTCACATCGAAATGGCCTGTTTTTTCATTGTTGGCCGACGAATACCTGCTTACAGCCTTGCCTTTGATCAGCGGTGTTTCCTTCAGCGAAAATTGCGGGGTCAGGGTTTGAAAACTCATAACGCCGCCTATGGCATCGCTTCCATAAATAACCGATCCGGGGCCGAACAAAACCTCACTGTTTTCGGTGGCAAAAGGGTCAAGGTTGATGATGTTTTGTATGTTTCCGCCCCTGAAAATGGCCGTATTCATGCGCACTCCGTCAATGGTGTATAATAGCCTGTTGGTGGCAAATCCCCTGATCATGGGGCTTCCGCCGCCCTGCTGGCTTTTCTGAATGTACACCTTGCCGGAAATATTCAAGAGGTCGGCAGCCGTTTGCGGGTTCTGCAGGTTGACTTCCCTTGGTGAAATGGTAATGATTTTTGAAGATACATTATCGGTGGTTTGTCGCCATCGTGTTCCTGATACCACCACTTCATTCAGGTTCAGAACCGAAGTTTCCATCAAAACTTCAAAGCCATCAGCTTCCAGATCGGAATAGCTTCGGATAATGGTCTTATACCCAACGGTGCGAATCTCTATGTTTTCGGCGCCTTTAAAGGCTAAAATATCTGCCTGCCCATAAGCGTTTGTGCTTACATAAACCATGGGTATCTCACTGTAGAGGGTAACCAGCTCCAGCGGTATTTGTGTTTCATGGTCCTTGATGGTGATGGTCTGGGTATGTGCAGAATACATAAAACCCAGCATCAATAATATTAGAATAAAATGCTTCATTGTAAAAATTAATTATTAAACATTAATCATGTCTCAATTGAGACTGCTCCCATTTTTATTTTATAAAGGGAGGTGGAGTAATCATCCGATAAATGTTTAAGCCTTTTTTGGGGGCGGCACAGGAGGTGCAATTTCTATATTTGTAAAGGAATCGGAATAATCAGCACCTAATTTTTGCGTGTGTTCTTCTTGTGTAATATTAAAATTGAAAGGGGCCGCGCAATACAGTGAATTATAAAAAGATGTCAACCGGTTTTGGGTTGCTTTTTTTTGTGGATTGGAATGCAGGGCGTCTTCAACCAGTTTGGTGAGCTGCTGGTTGAGTCTGGTTTCTTTGTGATCGATCCAGCACCAATAGAGCACCGAGTCGCCACTAATTTTGGTGTCCACCACATCAAACATTTGCCCCTTATATTCAAATTCTCCGGAATGCTCCCATTTAAGTTCCGTTTCCGATGCTTTTATCGAGAACTTGAGAACGGCCAGTTCATCTTTATCAATTCCTTCAATCATCATCCATTTTACATCATGCTTAACCATTTTTTTCTGGTATTTTAACCAGAAAAAAGTAGTGATGGCCGGGGCTATGAGTGCCATTAATAGGAATATCGATACGATCCTGCGTTTCACAATGATGGTTTAATAAACAAAAATAGGAATAAATCTTTGAAAAGGACTGCTTTTACAGCCGATGATTTTTTTTCGGACTGTGAATTTGTTTGTGAGGAGCGAGGAGTGAATAGTGAATAGTGAATAGTGAATAGTGAATAGTGAAGGGTGAGGAGTGAAGGGTGGTTTTTGGAATAGAGAAAAAGGATGGCTCCTTATTTAAGGGAAACCATCCTTCTTATTCAAGTCCAATGGCTGAAATAATTATTTCAGCAGTTCTTTTACAGCTTCTTCAATTTGCTGGTCGCGGCCAATGGCCATCATGCCCGGTTCGTTGCGAACCATGATGTCTGGTTCGGTTTGGTGATTTTCCAGGAAAGGTTCACCAAGCGGCCTCCATCCACCCATCGGGATTCCGAAAGTAATGGTTGGATCAATCTGGTTTTCCCACCACACAAATGTTCCTGTGCCGGGAACGGGCATTCCGAGTAATTTACCGCCACCCTTTATTTTATAGGCCACCGGGAAGAGATGGGCATCTGAATAGTTACTTTCGCCCATGACCACAATCGAAGGTTTCACCCATTTATTTCCGGGCTGATGCCCGACATATTGCCCGTGCGGGATAATTTCCATGTATTTTTTGGCGGTGAGGAAATCTGATAACTGATCGTGTAAGTTTCCTCCGCCATTAAAGCGGGTGTCGACTATCAGTGCCTCTGCCGAAAGATGCCTTCCCAGGGCTTCTTCAAAAACAACCCTCATGCTGGCATCATTCATCCCTCTGACATGCACATAGCCCAAACGACCGTTGGATAAGCGTTCAACTTCGGCCCTTCGGGTTTCAACCCAGCGGGTGTATAGCAGCTGATTTTCGGCTCCGAGTGAAATGGGTTTAACCACTTCTTCCCAACGGCTGTTTTTTAGCGGATCATACACGGATAACAGCACATAATTATCGGCTTTGCGATTTAAAAGCTGGTAAAAGTCAATGTCCGGTGTGATGGCTTGCCCGTCAATTTTTTCAATGATATCATTTGCCTTAAGTTTGGCGGTCGCCTTGTCGAGCGGGCCACCTTTAATAATTTCGGCCACTTTGAGCCCGTTTCCGCTATGTTCATAATCGTAAAGCAGTCCTAAGGACGCTGTTTGATCACCATCCGAACTTCTGTAGCGATAACTTCCACCGGTATGCGAGGCATTCAGTTCGCCCAGCATCTCGCTCAGCATTTCAGCGAAATCATAACCATTATTAATATCCGGCAGGAATTTTTTATAGGCATCATGATAAAAATCCCAATCAACCCCCTGGAGATCGACTACATAAAACTTTTCCCTTACCTGTCGCCAGCTGTGTTCAAAAATGTATGCACGTTCGTCGGCTTGTTTTAAAACCATTTCGCCGTTTGTTCTGATTGACTTGCTTTTACCGTCAGCAGTGTTCACATGCATGGCTTTTCCGTCACCCAGCACGAGCAGGAATTTTCCATCCGATGAAAGTTCCATACTGGCGCGGTTTACGCCAAGTTTTGTAAATAATTTTGTTTCGTTTTTTCGGAGATCGTTCACCCATAAATCATTACGGCCCTCGAAACGGGTTAGGTAATACAGTTTTTCACCATCTTTTGAAAGTACGGCATCATTGATGCCGGAGGTGTTGACGGTGAGGCGTTTTTTACGATCCGTCAGATCGGTCCAGTCGAATTTTAAATCGCTTACTTTTTTTGCATCGGTATCGGCTGATTTATCTTTTTTGGCATTTTTATCATTTTCATCCTTCACTGCTTCTTTTTCTTTCTTTTCAGCCTCCTTTAGCAGTGCCAATTCTTCTTCCGATAAGTTGAAGCGGTCATATGCTTCTTTAGTAAAAAACATCCCGTAAACATCCCTGAATCCAATCCGGTCGTTCTCGGATTTTGTACCCTCACGGGTCGAGCTCCAGATCATCATTGTGCCATCCATGGCCCATTTTGGTCCTCCATCCGAATATCCACTCAGGGTCAGATTTTTGACCTCTCCGTCGCCTGATGCACTCACCAGCCCGACTTCAGCGGACATAACATCTTCAATTTGGCCAAATTCAACCAAAAACCATTTACTGTCGGGAGACCATTGATACCACTGGTCACCATCCGCATACGAATAATTATATTTGGCCGGCAGGATGGTCCTTGTTTTTTTTGTCGCCAGGTTGATCACTTTTAAGGTGGTCCGGTTTTCGAGGTAGGCCACTTCTTTGCCGTCGGGTGACCAGGCAGGCTGGAATTCTTCAGCTGCGGTTGCAATAATGGTTTCTTCTTTTAAAAGCGTTGAGGTATAAAAATAAGGTTCTTCTTTTCTGACGATTGATTTGGAATATATGTTCCAGCTATTGTCAACCTCTGCGGCATATACCAGCGACCTGCCATCGGGGCTGAAGCTTACACTTCTTTCCTGCCAGGGCGTATTTGTTATCCTTTTGGTGGTGCCGTATTCAATACTGCTTACAAAAATTTCACCCCTGAAAACATAGGCAAATTCTTCACCATTCGGCGATAAACTGGCCTCAGAGAAGTTGCTGTTAACGGACACGGTTTTATCCAATGTACTTCGACCGTCATAGGCCATTTGTACCATGAGTTTTTGTGGCTCGTTTCCTTCTTTGAGGGTGTAGATTTCTCCATCATAACTGAAACAGAGTGTATTGTCGGCAGCGATGCTCAGAAATCTGACCGGGTGATTTTTAAGATGTGTAACGGCCGTATTTGTGGATGGATCGCTTAATGAACTTTTATGCACATTAAAGGAACCGTTTTCTTCCGAGAGATAATAAAAATCATCGTTGTTTGTGGTAAATACAGGATTTCTGTCTTCTCCTTTAAAATGGGTCAGCATCTGATATTGTTTGGTGTTCAGATCATAGGTCCATATATCCCTGGTGATGGCAGAAGTATGATGTTTTCTCCAGATATTTTCATAGCCTTTTTGGTCATAAAAAATAATTTTGCTGCCATCCGGGCTAAAAGTAGCTTCAATAGCCGGAGAGCTTATAATTTGAGAAACCCGTCCACCATTCACAGGTACACTGTAAAGTTCGGTAAGAATTCCCATGGGGAATTGCACATCGGTATGTACATCCTGACGTGCTGCCGAAAAAACGATAGCCTGATCATCGGGTGTAAATGAACTGGGGATTTCGGCATTTGAATGAAAGGTCAGCCGTTTTGCTTCGCCTCCGCTTGCAGGCATTGTAAATACATCAAAATTGCCATAACGGTCAGAAGCAAAAGCAATATTTTTTCCATCGTGGCTCCATACGGCATTGTATTCATAGCTGTCGCTCAGTGTAATTGGCACTGCCATCCCACCTGTGGAAGGAACTTTATAAATATCTCCTTTATAATTGAAAAGGATGGTTTGCCCATCGGGCGAAATGGCCGGATATCTTAGCCAAAGCGGATTTTCCTGTGCGATGCTTTGCACGGCAATAAGCAGAAAAATACTGCTTACTAATAAAAAGAATGTTCGTTTCATAAAAATTGAATTTGGTATGATTAAGTATTACAATTTAGATAATATCATTTAAACTTCCTAATGTAAAAAATGAGCTCTGAAATAGAAGCATTTTGTGGTCGTAAAATTTAATTGATTTTAGTCTTTATTTATTTCTACAATCTCATTTGGCGGATCATCTCCCCAAATGCCATCGAGCATGATATTGCTAATTTCCGGCTTGTAATCCTGCATAGAGACCCAGACGATATGATCGAATTGACCCCGTTTGATGCCTAAAAGCATGCTCCTGCCACCGGTGGTGGCCAGGGTATAATAGTTTCTTTGTTCCACCGTGGTTTTTTCAAATTGGTGTTGATGACCTGCAAAAACCGTTGTATTCATCCCTTTGATCAAATTTTCCACTTTATTCCATTCGGTAGGATTTTCATCCTGCCACAGGGGCCGGTGCAGGAAAATGAATGTCCATTTTACCTCCATATTATCTTTAAGGGTGGCTTCGAGCCAATCTATTTGCTGCTGGCTAAAATTACCTTCTTTCTGACCCGGAGGATCTTCTGAATTAAGCACAATAAACAGTACCTCATAATACACAAAATGATAATAGGTTCTGCCGAATTGTTCGATCCACATTTCTTCCATCTTCTTGTTCCGTATATCATTATTGCCCACACAATAAAAAAACGGAACCTTTAATGGTTCAATTTTGTTCTTGATGACTTCCCATCTTCTTTGAATCACTGCCGAATCCATTTTGTCCAGATCATTATTCAGATCCGAAGTCTCAATAAGATCTCCAATCGACATCACAAAAGTCGGATTTAGTTTGCTGAGTTTGAGAATTGCATTCTCGAACACCTCATCTCTATGATCCCCGGTACGGTCGCTTACAATGGCGAAATTAAAATTTTTGTACTTCTGGCTAACTCCCTGATTTGAAAGCATGGGGGTTTGTGTACTTTTAAGCTCGGTTGAATCATTCGTTTTTGTGGAACAGTCTGAAAATAAAATTGTCAGCCCTATTAAAAGGATAAGCCGGATAATATATTTCATATTAATGCTTTGAATTTATCAATTGTAATTTGTTCAAAGTTAAGATTTTTCAGGATATTATTGACTGCATCAGTAATGTTAATACCGATGTATCTCCAACATACACATCGGCAACATTGATCTGGAACCCGTATTCAATGTGGTTTAAAGCAGTGGTTGTATCATCTTCCTGAATCGCTTGATGTAATGCATGCTCATTATCTTATGCCTTCATAAGGAAAAAAATAAAACGCTGTTTGATCTGGATCTTTGATAAATTCATCAGGAAAAGGTAATGCTTAAAAAACAAATGATTCAATTATGTATTTTTGACCCATGAATAAAGACATTTATATCTACCTTGCTCCGCTGGAAGGAGTCACTGAAATAGAGTTCAGGAATGTTTTTGCTGCACATTTTAAAGGGATCGATGCGGCTGTTGCTCCTTTTGTATCCTTAGCGCATCACGATTCTGTTGAAATAAAAAAGAGCTGGGATATCCCAAAAATTGAAGAGCAGCAAATGCATATCATACCCCAATTTATGGGGCGGAATATCTCTGATTTTCATCATCTGTCAGATTGGGTCAAAAACAGGGGATATGATGAACTGAACTGGAACCTGGGTTGCCCCATTAAAAGAGTGGTGCGCAGGGGCAGGGGATGCGGCACACTGAATTTCCCGGATGAAATCAGGGCTTTTTTGGATGAGGTTTTTAAAGCCCCCAAGGTCGATTTTTCTATTAAAACAAGGCTCGGAATGGATGAGCCGGAAGCGTGTTTTAATCTGTTCAGTATTTATAATCAATACCCGATCAAACAAATTATACTGCATCCGCGCATTGGCAAACAATTATACAGTGGTGAAGTGATGCTTGA
>CAYNTB010000106.1:0-7139 GCA_964399905.1 uncultured Bacteroidales bacterium
TATTGCGTATAAATCAAATGACGACAAAGCCTCACCTGCTTTTAATTTCCCTTCCTGACTCAGCTTCGAATGTGTCATGGAAGCAGGGTGTTGTATCAGGGTTTCGATTCCTCCCAACGAGACTGCCAATAAAGCAAGTTGAACATTGTTCATCATTGTTTCTCCGGCTTTATAACCTCCTTTAAGCCCGAAACTTATCATGGCACCGGGCCCTTTCATTTGTTTCTGCGCCAGTTCGTATTGCGGGTGAGATTTAAGTCCGGGATAGTTTACCCAGGCAACTTTGGGGTGATTTTCCAAAAAATCGGCCACCTTAATACTATTTTCCTGTGCACGGTCAATTCTTATCGACAGTGTCTTTAATCCCCTTCGGGTTAAAAAAGCCTGATTTGGATCCATATTACATCCAAGGTTAATCATCACCGGACGCAATCTTTTATAGGATTCTTCGGTCTTTGTAACAACAATACCTGCCACTATATCAGCATGGCCATTAATAAACTTGGTCATTGAATGCAAAACAACATCTGCTCCTAAATCCAAAGGTTTCTGCAAGTATGGGCTGGAAAAAGTATTATCAACACAAACAGGGATGTTTTTTTGATGTGCAATTTCGCAGACAGCCTTGATATCTGTAATTTGCATGGTTGGATTGGCCGGACTTTCAAGATAGATCAACTTGGTATTGTCCTGAATTGCATTTTTTAATTCTTCTAAATTCGAGGTATCAACAAATGTTGCTTCAACTCCAAACCGAACATACATTGTTTCCAGAACACTTCTGGACGGGCCATAAACAGCTTGTGTACAAACAATATGGGAACCCTGCCCCAAATAAGCCATATAAACGGTATTTACTGCACCCATTCCCGAACTGGTGGCGATACCACCAAACCCATTTTCGAGTTCAGCCACTGTTTGCTCCAGGTCCATAATGGTCGGGTTTCCAAGCCGCGTGTATATAAATCCATCGCTTTCACCCGTAAAACACTTAGCACCATGCTCGGCACTTTTAAAACTAAAAGTTGATGTTTGATAAATGGGCGTAACGGCACTTCCTTTCGAATCGTGGATTCCTCCGGAATGAATTAATTTTGAATTAAAACCTGAATCTTTCAATTTCATTTTTTCTATTTTTATAAGCTGTTTTTTAATGCACAAAGATAGAATTATATCTTGAAAACAATTTTGTACATAACGAATTAATCTTTTAAAATCTTTAATCTTAATTATATGAACCAAAGCAAAGAAAGATGCAACTGGCCCTCGAATGATGACTTAATGATCAAATATCATGATGAAGAATGGGGCGTTCCCGTTCATGATGATCACAAACTTTTTGAATTCATTGTATTAGATGGCTTTCAGGCGGGCCTGAGCTGGAAAACCATATTGCACAAAAGAGAAAATTTCAGAAAGGCTTTTGATCAGTTTGATGCTCATTTAATAAGCAGATATGATGAATCAAAAATCAAAATGCTTATGCAGGATAAGGGAATTATCAGAAACAATTTAAAGATTAAAGCCACAATTTCAAACGCAATCGCCTTCCTTAAAATACAAGCTGAATTTGGAAGCTTCGACAATTACATCTGGCAATTCACTAATTACAGGACCATCAACAATAAACTTAGCTCCCTAAAAAACATGCCTGTAACTTCGCCTAAATCTGATGCAATGAGCAAAGATTTAAAAAATCGGGGATTCAAATTTGTTGGATCAACCATTTGTTATGCCTTTATGCAAGCGGCAGGAATGATTAATGACCACACAACCAATTGTTTCCGGTATGATGAAATTAATCAATTGAAGAACTGATTTTTTTACCGGCTATTAAAAACTAGAATGGCCAGAAATTATTATCATTCCAGATTTCTTCCTTCAAGTCTTCATTTAGTTTATGAAGCAGATGGTGATGTGTTTTTTCCCAATCGGCCAACATTTGGTACATCTCTTTTTCGTTGGGATCGGTTGCCTGTTTGGCCCTTCCCGAATAGACTTCAATAGCCTTGTTCTCGAAATCTATAGCAGCTGATATTGCAGCAGCCTCGAAACTGGCCGCTGAAATTTGCTGCTTAATTTCTTTGGTTAAAATTTCAACAATCGCTGTATCCTCTTCTGTTGACCCAACATCATTTTTTAAAAATGCATGGTTCTTTTCATAATTGGAAAACTGACGCGACAAAAATTGGATGTGTTCATCTTCTTCTTCGGCCATCATGGTAAAAATTTTACGAACGGCCGCACTCTTGGTTTGCTTGGCGATGGTTGAATAAAAAGCTTTTCCCCTTCTTTCGAGTAAAATAGCTGTTTTCAGTATGTCTGATGCTGAATTTGTTTGCATAACAATTTATTTAATTTTAATAAAAGCTGAATGAATAATATTGCACAAATATAAGCTAATTCGTACAGAAATAAATATATTTGTAATCAATCTAAATTATATGCTTGCATTCTCAGAAATTAAAAAAAGACTGATCGGCCTATTTGAACAATGGGCTTCCGAACCCGCACTTCAATTCCAGATCATTAATCCGGCAGGGTCTGAAAGGCAGTATTTTCGTATTAGATCTATCCACAAAAATGCCATTGGAGTTTTTCATACAAACGGGAATGAAAATGAAGCTTTTTTGTCATTTTCAAAAACTTTGCAAGCATTAAAAATCAATGTTCCTGAAATTTATGCGACAAAACTGGAACAAAATATTTACCTGCTTGAGGATCTTGGCGACCAGTCATTGTTTTCTTTGATACAAAATGACAATCATCGCCCGACAGAAAACACGCTGATGCTGATGAAAAAAAGCCTGGAAGATTTGGCAATAATGCAAACACAGGCCGTTCAAAAAATCGATTTTTCGAAGTGCTACCCAAGTTCAAAATTCGATAAACAATCCTTATTATGGGACCTCAATTATTTTAAATATTATTTTCTGAAACCACAAAATATTGATTTTAATGAGTTAAAATTAGAAGAGGACTTCAACACGCTTGCCAATTACCTATTGCAAAGCGATCAACAGTATTTTGTGTTCAGGGATTTTCAATCCAGAAACATACTCATTCATCAGGGAGAACCATATTATATAGATTATCAGGGCGGAAGAATGGGCCCTTTACAATATGATCTTGCATCCTTTTTATTTCAGGTAAAAGCCAGATTAAGCAACGAACTCAGGGAAGATTTATTGAATTATTACCTTCAGATCATCGGAAATATTCACGGTATCGATATTAAAAATTTTAAAAAATATTATTACCCTTATGTACTGATCAGGATTTGCCAGGTTTTGGGCGCTTACGGATTTCGTGGGATTATTGAAAGAAAAGCCCATTTTATCCAAAGCATACCATACGCCGTTTCTGCGCTGGCATGGTTGATAAACAATATAGATTTCGGGCTTGAAATACCAGAACTCAAAAATGCACTGCACCAGGTTGCAAAACTCGAATACAAAATCCCTGAATCTGAGCCGGGCAAATTATCAGTTCATTTGAACAGCTTCGCTTATAAATCTGGAATTCCCAGAGATTACAGCGGACATGGTGAAGGCTTTGTTTTTGATTGCCGCTCATTACCCAATCCGTACAGAATTGAAGAACTCAAACATTTTACTGGATTAGACGAGCCCATAATAAACTACTTAAAAAAACAGGCAGCGGTAAGTCAATTCTCTGAGCAGGTAATTCATATCATAGAAGCAGCCATTTCCGAATTCAAAGCCCGGCATTTTTCCGACCTTAGTATTAATTTTGGTTGCACAGGGGGCCAACACCGTTCGGTATATATGGCCGAATTGGTTTACCAAACTTTAAAAAACGATACTGATTTAAACATACATCTCAAACACACGCAAAAAAACAACTGGATTACTGTATAACAAATATCTGCTGATGAGTAAAAAAATGTGCAAAATAAAAAAGGCTGATAAAAAGATAGAAGTCAGCAAAGCAAAATTTGAATGCAAATCGTGCAATGCGGTTGCGGCTAAAGAAAAGCACCTTTGTAAATCAGTTAAATTATAATTCGATGAAAGGGATGATTTTTGCTGCCGGATTAGGGACACGTTTATTACCATTAACTGCCGATAAACCCAAAGCATTAGTCGAATACAAAGGAATGACCTTACTGGAACATGCCATTTTAAAATTAAAAGGAGCAGGCATTAAAGATATTATTATTAATGTTCATCATTTTGCGGATCAGATCATTGATTTTATTGAGAAATCCAATTTTAATGTTCGAATCAGTATTTCTGATGAAAGCGATAAATTGCTCGATACCGGCGGCGGCCTTAAAAAGGCATCCTGGTTTCTTAAGGATGATACATTTATCGCCTACAATGTAGATATTATTTCAAGCATCGACCTGAATGAATTCATCAAATATCACGCGCAAAACAAAGCCCTTGTAAGCCTGGCAGTGAGGAAAAGGAACACTTCAAGATACCTGCTGTTTGATTCTGGTTTTCAACTTTGTGGCTGGGAAAATGTAAAAACAGGGGAACAAATAATTTCGCGAACTTCAGCAAATACAGATCGTTTTGCTTTTAGCGGCATCCAGATTTTAGAGCCTGAAATTTTTATGGAAATGCCTGAAGAAAACAAATTTTCCGTTATCGATTTATACTTAAATTTAGCCAGGAAGAATCGCATCATTGGATTTCTTGACAAAGCAGACACCTGGCTTGATTGTGGGAGTATTCAAAATTTGAGTAAATAATAAAATTTTATGAATGAAGACATTTCTGGAAAATGTGGCAGAACAGCTTGTTAATAAATATTCAGATCGGTTATCTGAAATATGTGTTGTTTTAACAAATCGGCGGGCAAGCTTATTTCTTAAAAAGCATCTTGCGGAATTACTTGGAAAAACAAGCTGGAGCCCTCAAATATTTTCGATCGAAGATTTTATCGATGAACTTTCAGAATTTGAAAACATTAATACCTTAACCACCCTTTTTGAATTATATGAGATTCATAAAACAATAGAAGGAAAGGATGCCCAAACATTTGACGATTTTTATAAATGGGGAAATATTCTGGTACAGGACTTCAACGAAGTTGACCTGTATATGGTCAATGCAGAAAATTTATATAATTATTTGTCTGAAATAAAATCATTGTCGGAATGGAAACTGGAAATAACCGACGAAGAAGGGATTCAAAGTAATTATCTGAAATTCTTTAAATCACTCAACACCTATTATCAATTATTAAACAAGCGACTGAATAAAAAAAAATGGGCCTATAATGGAAAGATGTTCAGATCGGTGGCTGAGCAGATTGAAATAAAAGCAAAAAACTTAAGCTGGGATCACATTATTTTCGCCGGCTTCAATGCCCTCAGTCTTGCAGAAGAAAAAATATTGTTCACCTTATATGAATCAAGCAAGGCCGAATTTTATTGGGACACAGACGATTATTATCTGACCCATACAAGTTCAGGGGTACCCCACGAAGCCGGATTATTTCTCAGGAAATACCTTGATAAATTTGACAAAAAAGAAATTTCGTGGATCGAAAATCATTTAAAAACTGATTCTAAGAATATTCAGATTTTTGGCATACCCAAACAGGTTGGACAGGCCAAGTTTTCTGCCCAAATTTTGAACACCAATTCAATCTTCCAAACGTCGAATCATAAATCAGCCATTATCTTGGCAGATGAAAGTTTACTGATGCCGGTATTAAATTCAATACCTGAAAATTACCCTGAGTTGAATGTAACAATGGGCCTCCCGCTTTCAAGCAGTCCTTTGTTCGGGTTTATAAACAACTTATTCGCTATTCAATTGTATGCTGAAAACATAAAAAACACCTTCCAGTATCAGATTACAAGATTTCGTATTAACGACATTTTAAAAATTATTAAGCATCCAGTTATCAATAATCTCTCGAATCATTTATTCGAACAATCATTAGGCCTGATCATCGATACCTTAAACAACCACAAACGTATTGGAAACAATGATGTTACAGCAGAAGAACTCTCAAATATTTTAGAGGCAGCCGAGCCAGAATTTTCATTCATATTGAATTTATTTTCAGCCTGGGAAAATGATCCCGGATATGCAATTAAAAACCTGCAACAAATCATCGAAAAACTAAAGAATGCAACCATCGCACGCCAGGCAGAGGATGAAACAGATTTAAAAATGGAAATGGAATTGCTTTATCAGTTTTCGATTTTAATTAATAAAATAAATTGGTTTATAACGCAATACCAATCCATTAAACAAGTTAAGACCCTGTACTCCATTTTTCAGCAAATTTGCAAAACGCAAAAGCTCCCATTGTATGGCGAACCCCTCAAAGGATTACAATTAATGGGAATGCTAGAATCCAGAAACCTGGATTTTGAAAACCTGATCATTCTTTCGGTAAACGAAAACATTCTCCCCTCAACCGGCAAACAAGTTTCGTTCATTCCTTTTGAACTTAAAAGAGAATTTAACATCCCTACTTACCGGGAAAAGAACGCCATTTTTGCCTATCATTTTTTCAGATTGATACAAAGAGCAAAAAATATCAATTTGATTTATAATTCTCAGGCCGATCAACTGGCAGGTGGTGACAAAAGCAGGTTTATCCATCAAATTACTGAAGAGCTCGCCCGTTACAATCCAAACATAAGAATTTCTGAACATACCGTCAGCTCTGAAATTGGACTGAAAGCAAATACATTGATAAGCATACCAAAAAACCAGGAAATTTCGGATCGACTCGAGAAAATGGCTGAACGTGGAATTTCTGCAAGTAGTTTAAATTCATTTATACGATGTAAGCTTCAATTTTATTTCAAAGAAATAGCACAACTTGGCGAACCGGAGAAAGATATGGAAACGATTGATTCGGCACTGCTTGGAACAGTTATTCACGATGCTTTGAAAAATTTTTACGAACCACTGATTAACATCGAATTATGTTCCGAAGATTTAAAAAAAGGACTAAAAAATGCTGAATATTACATTACAGAGGCCTTCAAAAATAATTATACAGAGAATAACATCCGTTTCGGGAAAAACTTACTCATTGTAAATGTGGCACAGGAATTTTTCAAAAACTTCATTGCCTACGAAATCGATCAATTGAGTAAGAAAAAACCAGAAAACAAACCCAAAAAAATTATATCCCTC
>CAYNTB010000107.1:0-7125 GCA_964399905.1 uncultured Bacteroidales bacterium
AAGGAGTGAGTATGATTTCAGAGAGTATCCTCGCCACACGGACCAGCCGGATGGGTTCAAGCGCTATCCGTGAGATTCTAAAAGTCGTCTCCAAGCCGGGAATTGTGTCCCTCGCCGGAGGAATACCGGCCCCTGAGGCCTTCCCGATGGAGCACATCGCCAAGCTTACCAAACAGGTACTGGAGAAATACGGCAGCACGGCGCTGCAGTACGGTACCACCGAAGGGTTCATGCCTCTCAGGGAGGCACTGGTGGATTATTTCAAAGACCTGGGTATCACGGCCTCCGCCGATGAAATAAACATAACCTCCGGTTCGCAGGGGGTTCTGGATGCCCTGGGAAAGGTGTTCATCTCTCCCGGTGATACCCTGGCCGTCGAAGCCCCGACCTACCTCGGAGCTATTCAGGCCTTCAACCCCTATGAGCCGAAGTATGTGCAGATGGCCACCGACGAGAACGGGCTGATCCCCGAGTCTATGGAGGAGGTGATCAGAAAGCACCACCCCAAGATGGTATACCTCATTCCGACCTTTCAGAACCCGACCGGTAAAACCATACCTCTTGATAGACGTAAAAAAATAGCCGAAATAGCCAAAGCGACCAACACAATGGTGATCGAGGACGATCCCTACGGACAGCTCCGGTACAGGGGGGAATATCTCACCCCGATCAAGGTATTTGCCCCCGATCATGTGGTCTACTGCGGTACCTTTTCCAAGATCTTTGCCCCGGGGCTCCGGCTGGGCTTCTACCTTGCCCCCCCGTTTGTCAGGGAATGGCTGATGGCTAACGGATTCCAGGGCAAGGATGGACAGGCTATGCCAAATATGCCCGACGAGTTTGTTAATTCTGTTTCTGAACGCTATATCGAATTATTTGAACATATTACCGGCGATAAATTTATTAAAGCCGATAGCGATAATGTATTGACGCGTGTTGAGAAAAACATCAACGATTATTTAAAAAGCAGATAATCCTTATTGATACATTTTTCTCGTGGAGCCAGGGAAGGCTTCCCTGAAAAGGGGAAGCCTTCCCTGGTTCTTTTTTATCCATCATTCACCGACAGCGCACCCAATAATCTGTTTAACTCTGTCAATTTTTCAGGATAGCCCATTTTGGTATAAGCTGTTTTCATATCCTCGATTAATCTTCGGATAATGGTAATATTATCACAGGGTAAATAATACGCTTCCTGAGCAGGCAATTTCATCTGTTTTAAAAACAGTTCAATCTCATTTTTTGTAAATACCTTGCCCCCATTATAAGGATTGAGATAAAACAGAACATCATTTTTCCCGGCTTCTCCAAGCGAAATAGCAAATTCATCCATATAAGCTAAAATAAAATGCTTTGGCAAATTCACACCATAAACAGGGATTTTAAGGCTTCGGCAAATGATCAGGTATAATATGCTCAGCGAAATCGGGTTCCCGACCTTTGTATCAAGCAGATTATTTAAAAAGAAGTTTTCGGGGGCATAAAAATTCTTTTTGTTGTTCCTGAACTGATATAAATCAAAAACTACATGATTGATCACTTTTATTTTTTCGAGGCCCGTTAAATTATTGTTGAGTTCAAGCCAGACATCCTGGATGATTTTGGCCGTTTGCCTCATTAGTTTGTCCCGGTCAAGATCCGGATAATTAAATCTGGATACGATGAGGTATCCCAATAATAAATCGTCGAATTGAAAATGCGCCCAGTTATGAAGGGATAAATAAGTGTCTTCGAATTGAATTTCGTGAATTAAATTCAAGCTGCGTTGTTGGATAATCTGATCAAAGGAATTTTCCCAGGCATCTTCAAGAGCAGGGATTGCTTCCTGCCCATATAAAAATATCTGCTGCTTTATTTTGGTAAATATAGTTTCGTTGGGTTCGTCCAACAGACGAACCAGGGCAGAAAGTTCCTTATGTTTTTTTTCTACTGACATAAAAATCTTAGGTAAAGATACTTCAGAATATAAACATTAAAGTTTGGATCAAGCGAACATTTTAACAGCTTAATGTTGAAACTAACCAACACCCAATCAGGCCGTCAATCGTTCCAGTAACAGATTGATGAGCTTATTTATCGGCTGATGCGAATCTGACGAATAGGTTTCTGTAATCCTGTTTGCAATTACGGCGCAAATTGTCAAAACATTATGGCCCAGCGATTTCCCCAATCCATATAAGGCTGAAGTTTCCATTTCAAAATTTAAAATCCTTTCATTCTGATAATGGAAAGATTCCAGTTTTTCGTTAAAGTCGGGAAAGTTCAATTTCATTCTCAGGGTTCTGCCTTGCGGGCCATAAAATCCCGGAGCGGTAACGGTTATTCCCTGATGCATGTCAAAGCCAATCTGCGAGGCTAAATTCTCCGAACATTTTACGATATAAGGATCGGCTAATTGTTTTGGCCAGTCGAGCTGTTCCACAATAGCCCGTTCCATATCCCGTTCAAAAACTGATTCGGACGGATTGTAAAAATTCATCAGCCCGTCAAGTCCAAATCCATACTTTGACATTACAAATGAATCAACCTCTATGTCTTTTTGAACCGCTCCTGAAGTACCCAATCGGATTAAATTTAAAACCTTTGGGTTCGGGTTAATGGTTTTTTCTTTCAAATCAATATTGGCTAAGGCATCCAGCTCATTGATCACAATATCAATATTATCCGGCCCCATCCCACTTGAAAGCACTGTCAGTCTTTTGTTCCCGATCCTTCCTGTATGGGTGTTTATTTCGCGGTTTTGCCCTTTAAATTCAATATGGTCAAAATGTTTTGAGATCACCGGCACACGTCCGGGATCACCCACAATAATTATGGTGTCTGCAATATTTTCGGGTTTCAGGTTGAGGTGATAAATGGCCCCTTCCTTTGTTACGATCAATTGCGTATCTTTTAATTTTTGCATAATCATTCAATCTTGTGTACAAAAATATAAATATGTTCTGAACGGCTGCTTTAATTCTTTAATTTTGCGGCATGAAGGTTGAAATTATAAATATCGGCGATGAATTATTAATCGGGCAGGTGGTAAATACCAATGCCTCCTGGATGGCCGAACAGTTTAAACTTTCCGGGATAGAGATCGTTCAGATCACTGCAATTTCGGATACTTACGAACACATTTTTTCGGCAATAGATTCGGCAAAAACCAGGGCTGATGCCATTGTAATGACAGGCGGCCTTGGCCCGACCAGGGACGATATTACCAAAGATGCCCTTTGCAAATATTTTAATACGACCTTAAAATTTAATGTGGAAGCCTATCAGCAGGTGGAGGCGCTTTTTAAATTGCGCGGATTTAAGGTAAGCGAAATTAACAGGAGGCAGGCAGAATTACCTGCCAATTGCATCCCTTTGAAAAATCCGCACGGAACAGCAGCTTGCATGTGGCTTCAGCAGGAAGGAAAAATTATAGTATCAATCGCGGGTGTTCCTTTTGTAATGAAATCACTGGTGACTGACGAAATCATTCCACGATTATTAAAAAAATTCAAAGCCGAGAGCATTTTAAGTAAAACGGTCTTAACCCAGGGAATTGGAGAATCGGCCCTTGCCGAGATCATTGAAGACTGGGAAAAAGCCCTGCCTGCAAATTTCAAACTGGCATATTTGCCCCAACCCGGAATTGTTAGGTTGAGATTGACTGTTAAAGGAAAACAGGAGGAAGGGCTTCAGCAAAAACTTGATGGGCAACTTTTAAAGCTACAGCAAATAATTCCTTCGTTAATTTTTGGTTACGATGAAGATAGCCTGGAGAAAGTATTGCTTGAATTGCTTCTGAAGAACCATAAAACCGTATCCTTTGCCGAAAGTTGTACCGGAGGTTATTTATCCCATTTACTGACCAGCGTTCCCGGTAGCTCAAAAAGTTTTATGGGTTCGGTGGTTGCCTATGATAATAAAGTAAAGGAAAATATGCTGGGGGTTTCTGTTGATTCGCTTATTAAATATGGGGCTGTGAGCGAACAGGTTGCAAAAGAAATGGCCATCGGCGTTCAAGAAGTTCTAAGAACAGATTAGACAATTTCTGTTTCCGGAATTGCCTGCCCGGATGGTGGCACGGACGAAAAACCTGTTGGGCTTACGTGGATCGGAATTGCAACACCGGATAAAAATGTATTTGCTGCCAAATATTTTTTTGGAGAGCATCGGGGAAGGAACATCAGAAAAGCTGCATTAACTGCCATGAACATGCTTAGAAAGGAAATTGAAAAAAATATAAATAAAGGTTTGTCAAATTGAAAAAAAATCACGTAATTTGCACTCCGTTTTCAAAAAAGGAATCAGAAAAACTAAATTGCGATGTCAAAAATTTGTGAAATAACAGGAAAGAAGGTGATTACAGGAAACAATGTATCTCACTCAAACAGCAGGACGAAACGTACTTTCAGCCCAAATCTGCAAACAAAGAAGTTTTATATTCCTGAAGAAGATAAGTGGATCACTTTAAAAGTATCTGCTCATGGATTGCGTTCAATCAATAAAAAAGGTATTACTGCTTGTTTAAAAGAAGCACGTGAAAAGGGTTATCTGAACAGATAATCTTCTTTTTAATTTTTATATGTCATGCTGTTGCACTTTTTGTGGCAGCATTTTTTTATTTCTGGTAGTTTCGCATCACAGCCTCCCGGTCAATCCTCAAACAAAATTTCCAGCTAAAATTTGATGGTCGGCAAAATAATTAAGCACAGAAAAAGTTATCTTAGCTGAGATTATTAAAATTTTGATGACAGGTTTCAAAAAATCAATAAGCATCCTTCTTTTGTTCATTAATTTTCATGCTGTTGCACAGAATGAAGCGATCGTTTTTGGAACCATTACCGATCAACAAAACCGCCCCATCGAACTTGCAAATATCTTAATCCAGAATACCACAAAAGGGGTCGTTTCGAACCAAAAAGGCGATTACGAAATTTCGGTCCCCCACAATACAGAAGTTGTACTGATCTTTTCATTCATCGGATTTGCGCAGCAGGAAAGAACACTGATACTTGAACCCGGAACCAGAAAAGAACTTAATGTTGTCTTGAAAAGCCAGGCCGAGAAGTTGCCCGATGTGGTTATTGTGGAAGAACAGATCAGGGAAAGCGGAATGACTAAAATTGACCCGAAATTTTCAAAAGTGAGCCCGGGTGTTTCGGGCGGAATTGAAGGTGTAATTAAGACCCTTCCCGGTGTTTCATCCAATAATGAATTAAGCTCACAATATTCTGTACGTGGCGGTAATTTTGATGAAAACCTGGTATATGTGAACGGAATTGAGATTTACAGGCCATTTCTAATTCGGTCGGGACAGCAGGAAGGTTTGAGTTTTGTAAATTCAGACTTAATCTCATCCATTTTGTTTTCGGCGGGTGGATTTGATGCAAAATATGGAGACAAAATGTCATCGGTATTGGATATTACCTATAAGCGCCCCCAAATGAATGCCGGCTCGGCCACGCTTAGTTTAGTGGATGCAAATGCACATATTGAGGGAGTGTCCGACAATCACAGGCTTTCGTTTCTATTGGGTGTGCGCCAAAAATCAAATAGATATATATTAAAGGGATTGGATACCAAGGGTGATTATAAACCCTCATTTACAGATATTCAGGCATTTATTGATTATCAGGTAAATGACCAATGGACCCTGTCTTTTTTGGGAAATTATTCCAGTAATCTGTATTCGCTCCAACCCACCGACCGCGATACCCGCTTTGGAACCGTTCAGCAGGCTTATCGTTTAAAGGTTTATTTTGAAGGTTTGGAAAAAGACAAATTTGAAACCCGTTTCGGGGCATTTTCGGCCAATTATCGACCGGTTCCAAATCTGAACATACAATTTATTGCATCGGCATTCAGCACAACCGAAAGTGAAACATTTGACATACAGGGGCAATACTGGATCGGCTTGCTGGAAAGCAATTACGGGAGCGAAGAATTTGGGGATGTAATTGAATCACAAGGGATCGGGACACACTTAAATCATGCGCGTAATTTTTTAAAAGCCAATGTTTTAAACTTTGAACAAAAAGGACAGTTGTTTCACAACAACCAATTTTTACAATGGGGCTTTAAATTTCAACATGAAAATATTGATGATCAGCTGAGTGAGTGGGAAATGGTTGATTCCGCTTACTTTTCGATTCCAAACCCGCAAGGGGTGCCCGGAGAGCTGCATCCTGAAAATCCCGACTTTGAACTTTTTAATTCCACCAAGACCGTCTTTCATTTAAAATCAAACCGGATCAGTGGGTATATTCAGAACAAATGGATGCTCAACGAAGAAAAAATGCTTTCATTAAATGCGGGTGTCAGGTTAAATTACTGGGACTTTAATGAGCAGTTGCTGGTGAGCCCGCGAATATCTGTTTCTTATAAACCGGCATGGGAAAAAGACGTTTTGCTCCGCTTTGCCACCGGCTATTATTACCAGCCACCATTTTATAAAGAAATCCGAAATTTTGACGGAATCATCAATCCAAATATCAAAGCGCAAAAGTCGATTCATTTTGTAGGATCGGCCGATTGGAATTTCATGGCCTGGAACAGGCCCTTTAAACTTACAGCAGCTTTATACTATAAATATCTCGATGATTTGATCCCATATAAAATAGATAATGTAAGAATCCGCTATTTGGCAGAAAACAATGCAAAAGGATATGCCACCGGAGTGGATTTTAAAATCAATGGTGAATTTGTGAAAGGAATTGAATCATGGGCAAGTTTATCATTGATGAAAACTGCAGAAGACATAAAAGATGATTTCTTTTGGAATTATTATAATGAACAGGGCTTGTTAATCGAGCCGGGTGTTAGCAACGAAACCATAAGTGACAGCATGAGGGTAGAACCCGGATATATCCCAAGGCCCACCGATCAACGGTTTAGCTTTTCTTTGTTTTTTCAGGATTATCTCCCCCGAAATCCATCCTACAAAGTACATCTCCGTCTCGTTTTTGGAAGCAGGCTTCCTTTTGGCCCGCCAAATGGTGAAAAGTACCAGGACACATTGCGGATACCTCCTTATAAAAGGGTTGATATCGGATTTTCAAAGCAAATTATCGATGCAAAAAGCAAATTTTCTTCCAACAACCCTTTACGACATATTAAAGCTTTATGGATCAGTGCCGAAGTATTTAA
>CAYNTB010000108.1:0-6859 GCA_964399905.1 uncultured Bacteroidales bacterium
CCGGTTGGTTGCTCAGTTCTTGCATACGATTTCATGAATATTGATATGCAACAGGCTGCCCACGGAAGGGCTCCTGCAGTAGCAACAGGCATCAAACGTTGCTGGCCCGACAAGATTGTTTTTACCTATCAGGGTGATGGTGACCTTGCAGCCATTGGTACTGCGGAAACAATTCATGCCATCAACCGTGGTGAAAATATCGTGCTCGTGTTTATAAACAATGGAATTTATGGAATGACAGGCGGACAGATGGCTCCAACTACACTTCCTGGAATGAAATCCTCTACTTCTCCTTATGGAAGAGATGTGCATATGATGGGTAACCCCATTAAAATGACCGAATTGATTTCGCAATTAGGCGGTGCATATTTTGTAACACGACAGGCTGTGCATACTCCTGCAAATGTGCGTAAGGCAAAAAAGGCCATAAAAATGGCATTCCAAAACCAGGTTGACAAAAAAGGTGGAGTTTCTTTCGTGGAAATTGTATCCAATTGCAATTCGGGATGGAAAATGACCCCTGTGCAGGCCAATCAGTGGATGGTTGAAAATATGTTCCCTTTTTATCCTTTGGGCGACATAAAAATTGACGGAGAACTGGTTAATAAATAAGTAAATGAATACTGCAAAAGCAGATTTAAAATAAAATAAAATGACTGAAGAAATTATCATTGCGGGTTTTGGTGGGCAAGGCGTTCTTTCGATGGGTAAAATTCTTGCATACTCTGGAATTATGCAGGACCAGGAAGTGAGCTGGATGCCATCTTACGGACCGGAAATGCGTGGCGGAACAGCTAATGTTACCGTTATTATTAGCGACGAAAGGGTGAGCTCACCTGTATTAACCGAATTCGATACGGCCATCATTCTGAATCAACAATCGATGGATAAATTTGAAAAAACTGTAAAACCGGGTGGCTATTTATTATATGATCCAAACGGGATCACCCGGCATCCTAGCAGAAAAGATATTCAGGTATTTAAGATTGAAGGAAATAAACTGGCCGTTGAAATGGGCAATACAAAAATCTATCTTAAGATGCGCCCCATCGTAAAAATTGATAACGTAATTGCCGGGCTGAAGAAATCATTACCGGAACGCTATCATTCGTTAATACCACTTAATGAATCTGCAATTAATACGGGTATGAGCAACCTCGAAAAAGTTAATTAATAATTTAATATTTAAAAACCTTCCCGCTATGGGGAGGTTTTTTTTTAATATTCCCGGCATGATGCATATTGATTATATTGATGAACTTAAGAAACCTAATCGTCCGTTTATTGAACGGACAGGCAAGGATTTTTTTAAAGATTTACAGGACGGACAAAAACCGTATATGACCCTGGTAACCTGTTCTGACTCAAGGGTGCAAACCGAAGCGCTTGAACATTCTGCGATCAATAAAATATTTATCATTCGAAATATCGGGAACCAGATTTATTCAAACGAAGGATCGGTTGATTATGGAGTTCTGCACTTAAAAACACCCATATTGCTGATTTTAGGCCATTCCGATTGTGGCGCCATTAAAGCATTTCTTGCAGGTTACAAAAACGAACCATCGTCAATTAAAAGTGAACTTGATCACCTGATTCCGGTAATCTCGAATAAAAATTTAAGTCTGTTTGAGCATGTATTGAACAACATCCAATACCAGGTAAATTTAGCAACCGAAAAATATGAAGATCTGATCAGCAGTAAAAAGCTAATGGTAATCGGTGCCCTTTATGATTTCCACAACGAATTACAGGAAGGTTACGGCAAGGTTAAAATAATCAGCATAAACGGTAAACCAGAATAATAAGCTGATGAAGTTGAGTTTTCATGATCTTCAGGATTTGTTGGAAACAAAATATATTCAATATAACAAATTGGAGTTTATCGAAACCGATCCGGTTCAAATCCCTCATTTATTCACAAAAAAGCAGGATATTGAGATTGCAGGTTTTTTTGCTGCAACTCTTGCATGGGGGCAACGGACTACCATTCTGAAAAGTGCAAAAAAACTCATTGAATGGATGGATGATTCACCACACGACTTTGTTCTTAATTTTGAAGCTTCAGATCTTAAAATTTTCAGACAGTTCGTTCATCGTACATTTAATGGGGCGGATTGTATTTATTTTTTAAAAGCTCTCAAAAATATTTATCAAAATTATCGCTCGCTCGAATTTGCTTTTTTTAATGATTCTTCTCTTCAAATCCCCCTTTCTGTTTCAAACTTTAAAAAGATTTTCTTTGCACTGCCTCATCAAAACCGGACAGAAAAGCATATTGCTGATCCCTTAAAAAACTCTGCGGCAAAACGTATCAATATGTTTTTAAGATGGATGGTCAGAAAAGATGAGTTTGGGGTTGATTTCGGAATTTGGGATCAAATTGCACCCGCCCAATTATTTTGCCCATTGGATGTGCATTCAGGAAATGTAGCCCGAAAATTAGGATTACTCAAACGTAGCCAGAATGACTGGAAAGCAGTTGAAGAATTAACCAATGAGCTCCGAAAATTCGATCCAAATGATCCGGTCAGATTCGACTATGCATTATTTTGCCTGGGGGTTTTTGAAAAATTTTAAGTAAATTTCATTGATCGCTTAGAATTTCTCAGGTAATAAAATGAAATTAAATTATCATAAATTCATTAAAACTTCTGCTCTTATCCTACAGAAATGATTTATTAAAAGACACTTACCAAACAAAATAATTTATCTATTATATATATATATAACCGATATTAACGTATATTTATACTACCTAAAAGGGTGCTTAAAGCAATTAACAAATGTTTTAATTAAATTATTTTAACATGAAAAAGCTTTTGATTTCCTTGTTTTGTGCTATCGTATTCGGTGGCATAATCTTTTTGTCTTGTCAGAATGATGAGCAAATGATTCAACCGCAATTGCCGGAAGAGGGCATTGTTGTTAGAGCTGTTTCGGCAAATAACTTAAAGTCTGCGGTTTGTATCGATCCTACTAATCCTGTTTATGCTAAGGCCACTGCCGAGCAAACAATTGAATGGGGTAATAAGAAGAATCCTTTCGTAAAAACAGTATCCATTGTTTATTACAACACTGAAACTCATTTTGTGGTTGAAGTTATGAGTACAAATGGGTGGTCCAATTTAATAATCGATGGATCTTCTTCATGGAACAACGGACCAGTTGATGAAAATACCTGGGGTATTTACCAACAAGAATTGCCATTAAATTGGTCGGCAGGTGACAATATCGCTTTTGAATTAAAAGTTGTTGGCAAAGGGCCTCAGGTAACTTTTGATATTCACTATTCACTTATTGGTATTTGCAGCAATGAATTTGGAACTGTGACCGACAATGAAGGCACTGTTTATGAAACTGTTGAATTAGGAGAACTTGAATGGATGCGGGAGAATCTTGGTACGATGCATTTCAATAATGGCGATGAGATACCAACTGATATTCCGGATAATGAATGGAGAAATTATCCAGGACCAGGCGTTGCAATATTTTACCCCTATGAGAACTTTGGCGAAGATTTCAACGTAACCAAAGAACTTATCCATGAAAAATACGGGGCACTTTATAATTATAATGCCGTTGTTGATTCAAGAGGGATTTGCCCTGACGGCTGGAGAGTACCTACCCGAAACGATTGGGAAAATCTTATTAACTATGTTTCAAGTATAAACAACGTGAATACGGGTAATCAGCTCAAATCAACTAATATAGGATATTGGGTTGATGGAGTGGGAATGGTGGGAGAACACCCTTTCTGGGATTTAGATAATAATCCTCAGTTTGCCGGAACTGATGACTATGGTTTCTCTGCAATCCCAGGAGGTAAGAGAAACGAAGTAGGTGGATTTGGTAATCTTTGGAGAGAAGCTATCTACTGGTCTACAGATTTTAGATACGTCAACCCTGAAGGTATCACTGAATATTGGGCATTTGGGGTAACAAACTGGTCAACAACAGCGGATATGTTCGGTGCCGCTACTTTCTGGGGGTATTCTGTAAGATGTGTTAGAGATAAGCAATAACATGCAAATATAAAATTACAAATATTAAAGCTGCCTTCAGAATATTGGGGGCAGCTTAACTATTTAATCCTAAAAATAAATGAATTCTATAGCCTGCTTGTTTTAAAAATAATTCATCAGCTCATTCAACATCAGATAGGCGAAAATAGCAAGGGAAAGAATCAGTATGATTTTAGTGAATATTGAATTTTTAAATTCTTTCAGCCAACGGAACTGATTGTTCAAATAAAGGAGGGTCATTGCCAGAAAAGGCATAAAAAATGCACCTGCCACCGCATATAAAATAACGATCCAAACAGGCTTCCCCATAAATAATAAAATGATGGGGGGTATTGCAAGATAAATGACATAATAAGTATAATATTTACTTTGTGCCAGTTGCGATTGTTCCAATTTCCCACGATTAAATTTAAGTTGTACAAAATCAGCAAAAAGATAAGGGATGCCGTGCCATACGCCAATCATCGACGAAAATACAGCTCCCCAAAAACCAATCAGAAAAATCCATTTGCCTGCCGCACCGGTAACTTCACCCATTTTATCGGCAAGTGCCAATGCCATCATATTTCCATTTATAACGTCAGGCTTGGTTCCTGCCGCCACAATCATAATGGCAAGTCCGAAAAAACCGGTCAGGATATAAGCAAAACCCAAATCAATCCGACTTTGTTTTAAAAAAGTATTTCCTTTCCATTTTTTTTCACTGATCCAATAACCATAACTTAAAAGCGTGACACTGCCCCCCACTCCACCAATGACGCCCAGAATAAACTTTAATGAACCCTCAGGAATAACGGGGATAAAAATGGATTTAATGATGGCAATAATATCCGGATGGATCAAAATTGCACTCGTAATGGTGATGATAAACATAAGTGCTATGAAAAATTTCATCACTTTTTCAATTAACTTGTATTTTCCGGCAAGTACCAGAACTGCTGCCAAAATCGAATGTATAACTCCCCAGCTCGCAACTGAAAATTCAGGGATAATCGCATGAGCCGCCAAACCACAAGCAGCCATTAAAGCGGCTGCTACAATAAACGACCATACTATCAGGTAAATAAAAAAATACCAGCTAAATATGGTATGTAATTTCTCGGTCCAAGCCTGCATCAAACTGGAGCCGTTAACCAATTGCCATCTTGAAACACCTTCGTTTAGCACATATTTTAAAATGGCCCCTACGATGGCGGCCCATAATAAAGCATATCCGAATTGAGCCCCTGAAACAGCAGCAGCTATCAAATCGCCGGCACCAATACCGGTTGCAGCTACAATGATCCCTGGACCGACTATCTTAAAAATTTTATTTCCCTTAAATTTCATGAAATGGTTTTATTCGATTTATGGGTACTTGTGGTTGTAACTTTTTCTCTTCGGTATGACCAAAGCATAATAAAAACACTGAACATCACAAACAGAATTGAAAGGCTAAATGTAGCACTAAACCCAAACAATTCATAAAAAAATATGCCGAACAAAGGTGCAATCAAGGCACGGATGCCAACCAGCGACAGGTGCAATGATTGATAGGTTCCTGCTTCCTCCGGTGCACAAAAATAGGACGATCCAATATTCCACAACAAAACCATTGATGCTGCAAATACACCATGGAACAATACATAACCAATCAACGAGTAGTACAATCTTATATTGAGAAAATCAGTGTAATATGGGAAAAATGAAGTGAGACCGAGAAACAGTATATACAAGCCCAGCGAAGAATAGGTTAAAACGCCAAACAATCTGGGATCGGTTTTCCCCATTAATTTTCCAAAATAAGGAAGCAATATAATTGCGATTATATTGTAAGCATTTCTGTAAAATGCAACGCTCGAATAGTTCAGGTTCAATTCATCATAAAAATAAATGAATAAAATCGGCATGGTAAACATAAATGCAAAACCATAGAGCATAAAACCCACTTCAAAGTGCCTGTATGGAATATTATCCTTCAGGATACAATACATATTTTTCCCGGACTGAAACACCGATTGAAATACAGATTTCCGAATCGTAACATCCTTTTCCTCAGGGAAATTAATCCTGGTTAACAAATAAACGGAAATAACCCCCAGAATTGCCATGAGTGGAAAAACGTAAACGAAAATATAATTATCAACATCGAGCCACAAACCATAAAGCAATGTTATGACTAGCATCACAACCTTATTTAGTGAAGTTGAAATTCCATAAAGATGTCCAAAATTTTGAAGTCGATAATTTGCCTTTAACAAATAATTGATGTTAGGATATATAATCGGGTTTCCCAAATAATAAAGCAGAAAAATAAACAAAAACAGATAATGGTAAATTGAGTCTGCCTCAAAACCAGCTGCTGAGCGGGGGAAAAATATCAGCAGGAACAATGGCAAGCGTGTGAGCAATCCGGTTACAATCAAAAGCTTTTTTCGATTGCGTATCCGCCTGATAAACTCATTCGTAAATAATAAAAATACAAATACTACAGTGCTGAACTGAAACAAAAACCCCAACTGTTAATTTGAACCGAATAAACTTTTCAGAAAAACAAATTCATTCAATGCCAGAACACCCAGTATCACACCTTCTATTAAGGTATAAATGGTGAAAAGCTTAAATGTGCTCTTTTCGAGCGGATTTAAATTTAATTTCTGAAGTTTCAACATAAGCCTTTAATGCAATTGCAAATGTAACCCAATTCATCGATTTTGTTAATGGATGTTAATTGGATAATGGATGAAAACTTAAAAATGACAGAACAATTCACTACAGATGTTGTAATAGGACTTGAGATACATACCAGCCTTTTAAAAAAAGCTTGGGGAAAACAAATTGTGGTATTGACAAGC
>CAYNTB010000108.1:6869-7101 GCA_964399905.1 uncultured Bacteroidales bacterium
CTTTTAATGCAATTGCAAATGTAACCCAAATCATCGATTTTATTAAAGGATGTTAATTGAATAATAATTCTATTTAGAATTCATCTAAATAAAAATTTTGATATATCTTTACCAAAACTTAAAATTAAATAAAATGAAAAAAATTATAATTTCAATAATACTCATAAGCATGGTACAACTTGGCTATTCGCAGGAAAAGACTTTTCACGATTTTAAAGCAGAAACCATTGAT
>CAYNTB010000109.1:0-2974 GCA_964399905.1 uncultured Bacteroidales bacterium
AAACGGGCAGCTATTATTAAACGGCAAGGCCATTTACATAAAAGGGATCAACCGCCACGAACACGACCCGTTAACAGGCCATTACATCAGTCGCGAATCGATGGTGAAGGATATCGAACTACTCAAGAAAGCCAATATCAATGCTGTTCGCACCAGTCACTATCCCAACGATCCATTGTGGTACGAACTCTGCGACGAATATGGCTTATATGTAGTTGATGAAGCAAATATCGAATCGCATGGAACGGGCTATTCGCAAGAATTTACCTTAGCAAATAAAGCTGAATGGAAATCTGCCCATCTCGATCGAACCAAACGTATGGTAGAACGTGATAAAAATTTTACAAGTATCATTATCTGGTCACTTGGTAATGAGGCCGGTGATGGCAGTAATTTTGAAGCTACCTCCTCCTGGATCAAGCAACGCGATAAAACCAGACCTGTTCAATATGAAATGGCAGGTGAAAAACCATACACTGATATTGTGAGCCCGATGTATCCCGATATTGATGAACTTATTGCCTATGGTTCCATCGACCAAAACCGGCCTCTTATCATGTGTGAATATATGCATTCGATGGGCAATAGTACAGGAGGACTTAAAGAATACTGGGAAACCATTGAAAAATATAAAAATCTACAGGGCGGTTTTATATGGGACTGGGTAGATCAGGCCCTGATCAAAACAAATAATAGCGGAAAGCAATTTTGGGCTTACGGAGGTGATTTTGGCGGAGACGATGTAAGGAGTGACGGAAATTTCTGTATCAATGGAATCGTAAATCCCGACCGGAGTATAAAACCTGCCTATTATGAGGTTCAAAAGATTTATCAGAACATTGAGATACAAGCTCATGATCTAAATTCAGGACAGGTAAAAATCCTGAACAAATATTTCTTCACCGATCTGTCAAAATTTCAAATTTCATGGAGCCTTAAATCCGATGGCAATGTTTTGCTCTATGGCAATCTTCCAAATGTCTCGATACCTCCTCAAAGCAGTAAATTAATGCAATTTGATTTTAACGGTATCAGGTTTAAGGAAGATCAGGAGTATTTTCTGAATATTACCTGTGTAACCCGTGAAAGCGATAATTTGATCAATTCCGGTTACGTTGTGGCCCACGAACAACTTGAAATACCAAATTCGTTTAAATACAGAAGAATCAGACCTGATGCCTTGTCACCATTAACCGTGGTTGAAGATACCAGGCAAATCAAAATTGATGGGGATGAATTCGAACTGATATTCAGTAAAGAATCGGGGAAAATAATTTCATACAAATATCAGCAAACCGATTTGATCCTGAATGGTCCCGAACCTAATTTTTGGCGTGCACCCACCGATAATGACCTGGGAAGATTCAACCATTATTTTGCCCGCGCATGGCGTGATGCCAGCAGTAAAAGTAGTATTGTCGACATTAAAACAAATCAAGTTGCACCCAATCAAGTTCAGGTAATTGTAAGCAGAAGGCTTTATGGCGTTAAAGGCTCGATGACCACCGAAAAATACACCATATTGGGAAATGGCGAAATCATTATTGATGTAGGCTATATTAATGGTAGTTTCGCGCTACCCAAACTGGCACGGATCGGTTTAAAAATGCAACTTTCGCCGGAATTAAAAAATTTGTCGTGGTTGGGCGAAGGGCCCGGGGAAAACTACGACGATAGAAAAGAAGCAACATTTGTCGATAAATTTTCTTCAACCGTTGATGCCCAGTATTTCCCCTATATCAGGCCACAGGAAAACGGTCATAAATCGGAAACCAGATGGCTCACCCTTACCAACCAGAAAGGAAAGGGATTTATGTTCTTAAGCAATCAGAACTTTGGGTTTAACGCTTTGAATTATACAATTGAGGATTTTGATATTATTGATAATGAATTAAAACATACGGTTGATATTGAACCAAAACCCTTTGTTGAACTGAACCTGGATCATAAGCATATGGGAGTTGGAGGAATTGATAGCTGGGGTGCTGCTCCTCTGGCAGCATATGAAATCGAACAACGGCCATACCAATTTCGTTTCATTCTGAGGCCTATCCATGACCCTGATCAGGTTATTGATCTGAGTAAACTTCGTTATGATATAAAAAATTAAGTTATGCAGAAAAAACAATTATCGATCATCAGTTATCTGACCTATTTTCTGGCCTTTTTGGTTGCGATTGCATCTTATTTCGGAGCATTTCATGCATTCACTTACGAAAGAGAATCAGCTTCTCTTGCTGCTCAGGGTGTAGGGCAGGATATGGTAAACTTATTTTTGGTGGTACCTGTTTTGATTATTTCAATGATTTATATGAAAAGAAATCATAAAACAGCAACCTTTATCTATGGAGGAACACTTTTTTACATTCTTTACTCATACCTTATTTATAGTTTTGGGATTCATTTTAATCAATTATTTTTAATTTATTGCTTTACACTTGGAAGTTCCGTTTACCTGTTTATTTTGTTTATAAATTACCTGAAGCCTTTAAATATTCTGGATTGGTTCAAGGTCGGGGCACCGGTTAAAACAATCGGAATTTATTTAATCGTAATAGCACTGATATTTTATGGGCTCTGGCTTAAAGACCTCATTCCGGCCATTCTTAACAATACCATCCCTGAAAGTGTCAGTAAGGATCAACTCCTGATTAATCCGGTGCATGTGATCGATCTCTCATTTGCACTTCCTGCATTAATAATTAGTGCCATCATGTTAATTAAAAAATTGGAACATGGATTTATATATGCATCCATTTTAATGGTTTTTATCATTATTTTGACCATTGCTCTGGCTGCAATGGTTTATATGCTTAAGGTGCGAGGGATTGAAGAGGATCCATCAATTGCCATCATTTTTATCTTACTGGCTATCATAAGTTCAGTATTTCTGTTCCTGTTTTTTAGATGGAAACCTGCCCGAAAAGAGTAATGAAGTTATTAAAAAAATAAGAGCGGGATCCGGCTATGCCGG
>CAYNTB010000109.1:2984-7098 GCA_964399905.1 uncultured Bacteroidales bacterium
ATGGAGGTACAGAGACCAATGGAGTTTTTTCTGATATTGATCAATTAGTAGAAGGAGATATTGTGTCAATTATTAATGATAATAGTTCGGTCATTCAATATGAAGTTATTAAAACAATAAGAGCGGGATCTGGCTATGCCGGATCCCGCTCTTATTTTTTTAGCTACATTTTCCAGTTTATCTGGCAAATTTATTGTCCTTACCCAGAAATCGCGCCTGCGCTCCGAGTATTTCCTCAATCCGAAGCAACTGATTATATTTTGCCATCCGGTCAGAACGGCTTGCAGAACCGGTTTTAATTTGCCCGGTGTTCAGTGCAACGGCTAAATCAGCAATGGTCGTATCTTCGGTTTCGCCCGAACGATGACTCATAATGGCAGTATAACCATTCTTATGTGCCATATTAACTGCATCAATTGTTTCTGTGAGGGTTCCGATTTGGTTTACTTTTATTAAAATCGAATTGGCTGTTTTGGTATCAATACCTTGTTTCAACCTTTTTGTATTAGTTACAAAAAGATCATCTCCTACCAGTTGAATTTTGTCGCCCATTTTTTCGGTCATCAGTTTCCAGCCTTCCCAGTCATCTTCAGCCATACCATCTTCTATGGAAATGATCGGATATTTATCAACCCATTTTGCCCAAAAATCAACCATTTGAGCAGATGTTAGTTTTTCCCCATCGCACCATTTTGAATGATAAAGCTTTTCTTCAGGAATATAATATTCAGATGAAGCAGGGTCGAGAGCCAGATAAATATCTTTTCCGGCTACATAACCGGCTTTTTTTATGGCCTCTAAAATAACAATTATAGCCTCTTCATTTGATTTCAAATTAGGGGCAAAACCACCTTCATCACCAACATTGGTAGAATGTCCGGCTTTTTTTAATACTGCTTTTAAATGATGAAATACCTCAGCTCCCATACGTAATGCATCGCTGAATGAGGCTGCACCCACGGGCATAATCATGAATTCCTGAAAATCAATCCGGTTATCAGCATGTGAACCGCCGTTTAAAATGTTCATCATAGGAATGGGTAATGTATTCGCATTTACACCCCCGATATAACGATAAAGATACTGACCGGTTTCCTGGGCGGCTGCATGTGCAACTGCAAGTGATACTCCTAAAATGGCATTCGCACCTAAATTGCTTTTATTGGCTGTACCGTCAATTTCCAACAAACGGTTATCAATTTCATTTTGCTCGGTAACATCGTAGCCCTGCAGTTCCTCATTGATGGTTGTATTCACATTTTGGATGGCCTGTAGCACACCTTTACCCATAAATACACCCTGATCATTATCTCTTAGTTCAACTGCCTCGTGGACCCCTGTGGATGCACCAGAAGGAACGGCAGCTCTTCCTATAACACCTGAATTTGTATAAACATCAACCTCTACGGTCGGATTTCCTCTTGAATCGAGAATTTGTCTGCCTTGAATTTTAATTATTTGACTCATAATTTTTTATTGAAAAAACGGCTAAAATTAGCCATTTAATTGCTATAAAAAAAGGATAAAGTAATTTACTTTATCCTTTTTGGTACCTTATAGGTTATACTATTTTTTTTCTTCTTCAGAACCCTCTTCTTTTTTTTCCGGCTCTGTTTCTGCTTGCTCTTCCTTGTTTTCAGTTTCAGCAACTTCTTCTTTTTCTTCCACCGCTGGTGTTTCTTCAGCAGCTTCTTCCTTTACTTCTTCTACAGCCGGTTCTTCTGCCACCTCTTCTTTAACGTCCTCTACAGGAGCATCAACTACATTTTCGGTTTTAGTATCAGTTACCGGGCTTTCAACTTTTGCAGTACTTTTTTTACCACCTCTTCTACGGCTCGATTTTGCCTTTGTGGTTTTTTCAGTCAACAGGTTTTCGTTGTAATCAACCAGCTCAATATAACACATCTCTGCATTATCGCCCAAACGATTTCCGGTTTTCAAAATCCGTGTATAGCCACCCGGCCTGTCGGCAACTTTAACCGAAACTTCCCTGAATAATTCTGTAACAGCCTCTTTGCTTTGCAAATAACTAAAAACAGTTCTTCTCGAGTGCGTAGAATCTTCTTTTGATTTGGTGATGATAGGTTCAATATAACCCCTTAACGCCTTGGCTTTGGCCAGGGTGGTCCTGATCCTTTTGTGCATAATTAATGATGCAGCCATATTCGCTAACATTGCTTTTCTATGTGCACTCTTTCTGCTTAAGTGGTTGAATTTCTTTCCGTGTCTCATTTCTATTATTCCTTATCTAATTTATACTTAGCTGTATTCATACCAAATTCAAGACTTTTTGCTTTTACAAGTTCTTCAAGTTCGGTTAATGATTTTTTACCGAAGTTCCTGAATTTCAGCAAATCATTTTTATTAAATGCTACCAAATCGCCTAATGTATCAACATCGGCCGCTTTTAAACAATTTAAAGCGCGAACTGATAAATCCAGATCAACAAGTTTGGTCTTTAATAATTGGCGGATGTGCAGCGAATTTTCATCAAACTCTTCAGTTACTGTTTTCTCTTCGGTATCAAGGGTGATTTTTTCGTCGGAGAATAGCATGAAGTGATGAATCAGAATTTTTGCGGCTTCTTTTAATGCTTCTTTCGGATGAATAGAACCATCAGTTGTAATTTCAAATACCAGTTTTTCGTAATCGGTTTTTTGTTCAACCCTGTAGTTTTCAACATTGTATTTAACATTTACAATGGGTGTATGGATTGAATCGATCGAGATGGTATCAATGGGTGCATTCACTTTTTTGTTTTCTTCAGCAGGAACATAACCGCGCCCTTTTTCAATGGTCAGGTTCATTGAAATTTTAACTGAAGGATCCATGCTACATATTTCAACCTCGGGGTTAAGAACCTGGAAAACGGACAGGAATTTATTGATATCCCCAGCCTTAAATGATTCCTGTTCACCGATTACAACATGTACCTCTTCACTGCCTTCTGTTTCAATCTGACGTTTAAAACGGATCTTTTTCAGGTTAAGAATGATTTCAGCAACATCTTCAACAACACCTTCGATGGTTGAAAATTCCTGAACAACACCTTCAATTTTAACAGAAGTAATGGCATAACCTTCGAGTGAAGAAAGTAAGATTCTTCTTAATGCATTACCAATTGTGATACCGAAGCCGGGTTCCAACGGACGAAATTCAAAGATACCTTTGAATTCATCGGCTTCAATCATGATTACCTTATCAGGTTTTTGAAATGCTAGAATTGACATATTTTTTTGTTATTTGTTGTCAAATAATTATTTAAATCAAGCTATTATTTAGAGTACAACTCAACAATCAGTTGTTCTTTAATATTTTCCGGGATATCTTCCCTGGCCGGATAGTTTACAAATTTCCCCGACATTTTTTCTCCGTCCCATTCCAACCAGCTATATTGATTTGAGCGGGTTGTGAGTGAATCGGTTATCGCTTCCAAAGATTTTGATCTTTCACGAACGCTGATGATATCACCTTCTTTAACCTGGTATGAGGGTACATTTACGATTGAACCATTTACCAGTATATGACGATGTGATACAAACTGCCGGGCTGCGCTTCTGGTAGGGGCAATTCCCAACCTGTACACCACGTTATCGAGGCGCGATTCAATCAATTGAAGCAATACTTCACCGGTGATCCCTTTTTTATGGCTTGCTTTTTCAAAGATATTACGGAATTGACGTTCCATAATACCATAGGTATATTTTGCTTTTTGTTTTTCCTGAAGCTGAATTCCGTATTCTGATTGTTTCTTACGGCGTTTTGAGTTGCCATGCTGTCCCGGAGGATAGTTTTTCTTTTCAAATGCCCTATCTGGTCCGAATATTGGATCTCTGAATTTTCTTGCAATCTTTGATTTTGGGCCTGTATATCTTGCCATGTTTTAAGAATTTACTTTTTTTGTTATAATGATCTTACCTGTAATGAAATTATACCCTTCGTCGTTTTGGGGGCCTGCAACCATTGTGTGGCAATGGTGTTACATCATTAATTTCAGTTACTTCAATTCCTTGTGTATGAAGTGTTCGGATTGCAGATTCGCGACCTGCACCAGGACCTTTCACAAAGACTTTCACTTTCCTGAGCCCTTGATCGAATGCTACTTTTGCGCAAT
>CAYNTB010000110.1:0-876 GCA_964399905.1 uncultured Bacteroidales bacterium
TTTTCCGAGCACCATTTTAACCCCATTGCGAAATATTTCATGATCATCGACAATTATGACTTTAACATTTTCAATCATCTTCGTGTATTTTAAATTTCTTTCGATTAACTGTCACTTGTTTTATGATTGTTCAATTTTGGGCAAGCCAAAACTTCAGACTCATTATAAATCAATATTTACACTAATTTTAAAGCCTTCTCCACGCTGACTCTTAAATTCATAATAACCATTAATTGATTTGATCCGGCTGCTAATATTTTTAAGTCCCATCCCCTTCTGATCTGACTTCATAATTTCTTCAATGTTAAAGCCGATTCCATCGTCCATAAAATTCATAATCATTTTATCTGGCTCTTTTTCTAATTCAATTTTAATATTCTTGGCCCGGGCATGTTTAATCGTATTATTAATGAGTTCAGTAATGACCCTGAAAAGAATCAGCTCAAGGTTCTGATCCAATCGTTCCGGAATATTCTTTTTTAGAAATTCAATATTGATGGCATTGGTTTTATTAACTTTTTCGGTAAAAGATTCGAGGGCCTTTATTAAGCCATATTTATTGATTACCCTGGGCATTAAATTGTTAGAAATGGTTCTAATGCTGTTTATGGCTTCATCTATGATTTCATTGGTTTGATTAACAAAATCATTTCTTTCCTGACTTTCAAGCACTGGCGACCGCAATTCATTCACATAAAGTTTGATGGTCGACAACAAAGGACCGACACTATCATGCATATCTTTTGCAAACCTTTCACGCTCCCTTTCTTCGGTCCGTATTACTGTACTCAAAATTTCCCGTTCGGTTTCCTTGCGAAGGCCAACATTTCTGGCAACACTTAATATCAGTTTTTGCTTTTTGTAATCAACCACCCT
>CAYNTB010000110.1:940-7096 GCA_964399905.1 uncultured Bacteroidales bacterium
AAAGTATAGGTCCCGAGTTCATAGATTTTACGCCTGTTTTGTGCCACCATAGACGCAAATTTGGGGGTCTTTAAATCAATCACTCTCATGCCAAGCAATTCTTCCCGGGTGTAACCCAGCGTATTGCAAAATGCCTGATTGACTTCCACAATATTTTCATTTGAATCAGTTACGTATATATCATCGCCTGTACTATTGAACAGTTTTTGAAAACGATCCTCTGATTGTTTTAATTCCTCCTGGGCCGAAATAAGTTCCTTTTTTGAGATATTAAGTTGGATAAAATATTTATAAATCCGATCGGCAGTTAAAAAATATAAAATGGCAAGCAAAATGAATATGGTAACAAGAGCAATTATTAATGAAGTAATTACAGTGCTGTTGATAAAGCCTCTTGTTTCAGTTTCAGCCTCAATAGAGGCGACAATATAAAATTCAAAGTCCGAATAGTACTTATAAGCCGCTATTTTATCTTTGCCCCTGAACTGGTAATTAATCACAGCTTCATCACTGATTGTAAACTGTCTGAACAAACTGCTGTCCTTCCAGTTTTCGCCTTCAATATATGGATGTATCAGCATGATCCCCTCTTTGTCAAATACAAAAGGATAACCACTTTCCCCAATTTTAAGGCTGTATAAAATTTCGCGTAATTTTTGTAAGTCTTTCTCTTTATATCCAACGTATAAAATACCAATCACCTCATTATTTTTTATAATGGGTTCATAAGCAGTAATATACCAGTTATTGACAACGAATGCCCTTCCATAATAAATCTCTTTTTTCTCAATGGCCTGAATGACAGGTGATGCATTGGGAATATATGTATCCACAGCCCTGGAACCATCGCTATTGAGCACATTTGTAGACACCCTGAGATAACCGCTATCAATTTTCTGAAAAATAGTAACGGTGCCTCCAAGCAGGTTCTGGATACTATCTACAAAAGTGAAGTTTCCATGTAATAATTGATTGTTCAACATCCATTGGTTAACTTGAACATCATGCTCAACATTACTCAATTGGTTTTTGGCCCTGACGGTAATGGAATGATCCGTTAACTCAAGCTTTTGATCATAAAACAGATTATGTGCAACTTTGAGATTTGTCTGTGATTTTTCGAGCTTCAATTGCCGTTCACGTTCGAACATTTTCGAAATTGTTTTTACCTCAAGCTTCAGGTTTTCCTCTATTTGGGCATCAAAAGTTTTTATTGAATTATGGATAAAAAATATGGTGGCAATGGCAATTACCAGGATGATAAAGAAAGCAATGGGAAAAAATAATTTTAGTTTCAGCGGATTATATGCATTTCTTATTCCCATTTTTAAACATTCGAGATGTCAAAATTACGAATTTATCGCATTAAAAAATGCATGGCATCACCATATTCTCCAAAAGCCGTTTCACATTGTGCATTTTTAATGGCTGAAATTGCATACTGAAGTTCATCTTCAATTCTCAAATCCCTGCCTGGCTTGTTCTGGTACAAATGATAGGATGATTTATATTTGGATGGTGTAATATTCGGCATAATAACATTTGCCCCTATTTCAAGGGCATTCCGCTTCCCATTGGGATCGATGGCCTGCAATGCGGTGGTTGATGCAATGTTGATATCCGGCATCAGGATACGTAACAAAGCGATCATTTTTAAGGCAAGCTCATATCGTTTTGATAAGGGTAAAAGAAGGTTTCTGTATTCATAGAGCGGAGTATCTTCGTGTTCGATATAGGGCCCCATACCGCACATATCAATCTCAAATTTTTGCATAAACAAAAGATCATCTGCCAGGTCGTCAAGGGTTTGAAATGGCAGTCCGATCATGACTCCGGTTCCGGTTTGGAAACCTACTTCCTTCAAAATTTTAAGGGCATTGATCCTGTTCTCAAAATGATGCAATTGATCCTGTGGATGCAGCTTCTTATAAAGTTCGGGATTCGAAGCCTCTATCCGTAGCAAATAGCGTTCGGCCCCTGCATCAAACCAGGCTTTATAAACTTCGGGTTTTTGTTCCCCGCACGATAGGGTAATTCGCATTAAGCCACCCGAAACATCTTTGATCAATCGTATGGCATCTAAAATATTTTTGGTAAATACATCTGATTGCAATTCGCCGCATTGCAGCACCATCGATCCAAAGCGGTGTTTCATGGCAAAATTACAGGCATCAATGATTTCCCAACTGCTCACCCGATAGCGTTGAAAAAATGGGTTGCCGGATCTGATGCCACAATAATAACAGTTTTTCTTACAAATATTTGAGTACTCAATCAATCCCCTTAAATAAACCTTGTTTCCAACGGCCCTTTTTTTAACCTGGGCAGCATGTTGGAATAAAGCCAGCAGATCATCACCTTCAGCCTGAAGCAAACGAACGATGTCTGCCCTGTCCAGTGATGAGTTTGCTAAGATTTGCTTTATATTAGTTGTATTGTTCATTTTCAAAAGGTTGCACTACTCTGTTAAAAATTCCATTCAAAAATGCAATCACCAGTCCATAATTGCTAATGGGTATTTCCTGATCTGATACCATATTAATTTTATTCATAATCTGTTTGCGGGTAGCCATACAACCCCCGCACTGAATTACCATTTGAAAGTTATTCAGGTTTTCAGGCATGGTGTTTAGTCCGCTTATAAACTCAAAATTTAATTTTTTTCCTGAATATTTTTGCATCCACTTCGGTATCTTAAAGCGTCCAATATCATCGCAGCTCAACTGATGTGTGCAGGATTCCATAATCAGAATATGATCCCCATCTTTCAATTTGTCAATGAAGCGGGTTCCTTTTATATAAGTTTCGAGTTCACCCTTGAGGCGGGCAAATAAAATACTGAAACTCGTTAAAGCGATGTCTTCAGGAAGAATGGAAGCAACAAAATCAAAAACCTGGCTGTCGGTTACCACCAGATTCGGTTTAATACCGGTCTTCAGGAAGTCAACAAGTTCGGTTTCTTTCACCGACATACAAATGGCATCGTGATCGAGTACATCGCGCCAGGCCATCACCTGTGGCAGTATCATCCGTCCATCAGGGGCCTCCGAATCAATCGGCGTAACTAATAAAACAATTTCTTTGGGTTTAAGAATGCCCTTAAACAAGGATGGTTTCTGATAGGCTGTTTGAGGAATATTTCGCTTGATGGCCTCAATGATCACTTCTTTCTCCGCAGACACAATACTGCTGAATTCAAGCACTTCGGCATCAGTATTTGCCTTGATTTTCAGAATGGTATCCGATATAATTTTTTCAACATCAGATTTATGATGAATAATGATCAGTGGAATATCGAACGATTTAAATTGATTCAGCAATTCTATCTCATAATCATCAAATTTATTCTGTGCAATGAGCAATATGGCCAGATCAATGCTTTTAATAACTTCCCTTGTTTTTTTAATTCGTTTCTCGCCCAGTTCCCCTGAATCATCAATACCGGCAGTGTCAATGAGAATTGCAGGTCCGACCCCAAAAATTTCCACCGATTTCTTAACAGGATCCGTGGTGGTTCCGGCAAAGTCGGAAACAATAGCCACCTCCTGCCCTACCAAAGCATTGATAAAGGAACTTTTACCATTGTTCCTCCTTCCGAAGATACCAATATGTGGTTTAATATCTTTTCCTTTCATCATCAAAAATATAAATCGCGTTCACCTTTTTTGACCCTTTCCAACCTCGATCTCAAGGCATCTGTATCCTGGAATTCACTCAGTTCTTCAATATTTTTTTCGATCACCTTCCAGCCTTTTAGCCGTGTTTCTTCAGAGCCATAATCGAGCAAATATTCAGCCAGGGTCAGAATGGCATTTGTTGAGCAAAACCGTTTAATAAAGCCGGGTACCGAGAACTCCATAAAATGTTCGCCGGTACGTCCAAGTCGATAGCAAGCCGTGCAAAATGAAGGTAAATACCCTTCATCAAGCAATTCATTGATTACTTCATCCAGCGAACGATTATCATTAATTAAAAACTGCTCTTTTTTTAATTCCTGATGTTTTTTGAATTTTTCGGCATAGGCTCCGATTTCAATTTTAGTACCCGCATCAACCTGTGAGCAGCCATACTGTAAAACTTCCCTTCTGATATGTTCGGGTTCACGAGCCGTCAGGATCATGCCCGTATACGGAACAGCCAATCTCAGAATGGCAATTATTCTCACAAATTCTTCATCCGAAACCAGAAAATCATCATCAATATCAAGATTCAACGCATTTTGTAAACGCGGAAATGAAATGGTATGCGGGCCAACATTATAACATGCTTCGAGGTGATTGGTATGTCGGACCAATGCCATGATTTCGTATCGCCAGTCGTATAAGCCAAACAGAACCCCGATCCCAACATCATCAATCCCGGCTTCCTGCGCCCTGTCCAAAGCGGTGATCCGATAATCATAATCAGCTTTTTTGCCCGACAGGTGATATTTTTTATAAGCCTCCGGATGATACGTTTCCTGAAAAATCTGATAGGTACCGATCCCGGCTTCTTTAATTGTTTTAAAACCTTCAATATCAAAGGGTGCAGCATTAATATTCACCCGCCTGATTTCGCCATTTCCCTTCTTAATTGAATACACTTTTCGAACCGTATCCGCAATAAATTTGTCGTCATATTTTTGGTGTTCACCAAAAACAAGGATCAGCCTTTTTTGTCCATTTTCTTCGAGGGCAATCACATTTTCAAACAGCTCCTGATCGCTTAATGTTTTTCTGACAGCCTTCTGATTGGAAGCCCTGAATCCACAATACTTACAATTATTATTGCACAAATTGCCCACATATAATGGGGCAAAAAGTACAATCCGGTTCCCATAGATTCTCCGTTTTAATTCTTTTGCACCCTCCTTGATCATTTCGATCAGTTCAGGATCGTTTGCATTGACAAGAATGGCTACGTCTTCTAAATTTAATCGTTCTTTATTCAATGATTTTTCAATAACAAGGCGAACTTTTTCCTGATCGGATTCAGCTTTATTAATATAATTCCAGATTTCTTCAGGATCGATAAAATTAACCATTGTACGATCCTTTATCTTATATGCTTGTGGATTGAAAATCATCTTTAATCAGTTTTAATTGTTTGGTAAACTAACGATAAATTTACTCCCTACGTCAGGAGTACTCTCTACTTCGATGGTTCCGCCATTTAGTTCAACCATTTTTTTTGCAATTGAAAGCCCCAGACCGCTACCGGTCACATTTTTTGTTTTTGAATTCCTGATTCTTACAAACTCCTGAAACAGTTTCTCCATGTCTTCTTTTGTCATTCCGATTCCGGTATCTTCAACAATAATTTTTGTAGACTTCGATTCTTTTCTTAGGCTGACAAAAACCTTTCCTTCATCTTTATTATATTTTACGGCATTGGATATCAAATTATTGAAAATAATTTCCATCTCGTCTTTATCAGATAGCAAAATGGTATTTTCTTCACCATCGAGATAAAGTTTTACCTGTTTTTGAATGGCCAATGGTTCCATCGAATCCATGGCCATTTTTGCAATTTCAAATAAATCCACTTTTTCGATCGAGCGCATTTTTTTACCTGATTCAAGGCGGGTCAGGTCGAGTAAATCCATGATCAGTGTGCGCATGCCCTTGAGCCTTTCAATGGAGCGATCGATCATCACCGCATAATCTTCAATTTTTTCACCAACCTGTTTATCCTGCATAATCTTTAAATATCCTTCAATGGCATTGATGGGGGATTTAAGTTCATGAGAGAGTACCGACAGGAACTGAAAACGCATTTGTTTTCCTTCCTTGTTCATTTTACGGGTCATCCGTTTCAGGTAAAGATGCTTGGTGATATTTTCAACCGCCGATTTAAGCTCCTGTGGCGTAAATGGTTTTGGTACAAAATTATAAGCCCCAATATTTGTTGCTTTAACAGCCAGATCAAGCGAAGCATAACTGGTAATCATCATCACCAGTGCATCATACTGAATTTTCCTGATGTATTCCAACACCTCTATCCCATTGATTCCGGGAAGTTGGTTATCCAATAATATAATGTCTATTTGTTGTGAATTAATGATTTCAATGGCTTGTTCCCCTGTTTCTGCTTCGATAATCTCAAAGTTAAAGTCTTCCTCCATAAAAGGCTAACTTACACTGAAGTTCCTGAGACTACGAATGATAACGGAACGAA
>CAYNTB010000111.1:0-7047 GCA_964399905.1 uncultured Bacteroidales bacterium
AAAAGGTGAAAGAAAATTTGGAACGGTGGGCCCTCCGATTAAGGATGTAATTGTGAAAATTGCGGATGATGGGGAAATTCTGTGTAAAGGCCCCAATGTAATGCAGGGGTACTATAAACAGCCTGAAATGACTGCCGAAGCCATTGATGAAGAAGGCTGGTTCCATACCGGTGATCTGGGAATGTTTGAAAAAGAAGGCCAGCTCAAAATTACCGGACGTAAAAAAGAAATCTTTAAAACTTCTTTCGGTAAATACATCAGCCCACAATTGCTTGAAAATAAATTTAACGAATCTCCTTTTATTGAAACCACAGTGGTGGTGGGTGAAAACCAAAAATATGCCGCTGCACTTATCGTTCCTCAATTTGATCATTTAAGAAGTTGGTGCCGGGTGAAAGAATTAGAATACACCACCGATGCAGAAATGATTGAATTACCAAGAATCAAAAAAAGTTTTCAGAAAGAAATTGACCATTATAATCAATTCCTGGGAAAAACTGAACAAGTTGTTAAATTCGTTTTACTGGACAAAGCTTTTAGTGTTGACGATGGCGAACTTACAGCAAAAATGAGCCTGAAACGAAATTTTATTACCGATAAATACAAATCAAAGATTGATGGCTTGTTTAACTAATGATATAATGACATGATCCAGGTAACCCGCATTTTTGATCTGCTCGATCTTTATCGAACGAGTTATGCACAGAAAGAAAATGCGTTTGGTTTCAAAAATAAAAATGTCTGGAACACCTATTCTTCAAGGGACTATTCTGAATATGCAGATCGATTCAGCAAAGGTTTGCTTAAATTGGGCGTTCAACGTGGTGATAAAATAGCCACCATTATGAGCAATTGCCCTGAGTGGAACTTTATCGACATGGGGCTGATGCAAATCGGGGCCATTCAAATTCCTATTTATCCTAATATAAGTAAGCCCAATTACAGTTACATTTTCAAAGAAACACAGGTCAAATACATCTTTGTGCAAAATAACGACTTGTATGACCGTATTAAAACTACTGCCCAAAAATTCCATTGTATTCAGGAAATTTATTCCATCGAAAAAACTTTTGCAGTAAAAAACTGGAATGAGATTCTGGAAATGGGAGATCTTTACGATGGTAAGCCATTAAGTAATTATAAGGCAGAAATTAAACCTGCCGACCTTGCCACCATCATTTACACCTCGGGTACAACAGGGAAACCAAAAGGGGTCATGTTATCTCATCAAAATTTTATTAGCAATTTTATAAGTTGTTCAACAATAGCAGATTTAAAACCCTCTGACAGGGCACTCAGCTTTTTACCGCTTTGCCATGTTTACGAACGAATGTTAAATTATTTATACCAATATATGGGGGTATCCATTTATTATTCTGTAAACATTCAAAGTATTGCCGATGACATCCGGGAGGTTAAGCCACAGGTCTTTTGCACGGTTCCGAGGGTGATGGAAAAAATATTTGCAAAAATCTATCAGCATGGATTAAACCTTAAAGGGATTAAAAGAAACATCTTTTTATGGGCAATGAACCTGGCCGAAAAATTTGAGACGAACTATAAAAACGGCTGGTATTTTCAGTTTAAACTCTGGATTGCAGATTTGCTGGTATTCAGACATTGGCGCAAAGTATTCGGGGGGCAACTCAAATTAATTGTTTCGGGAGGGGCAAATTTACAAACCCGATTGTCAAGAATCTTTTGGGCTGCTGGCGTATTCATTTTAGAAGGATATGGATTGACGGAAACATCTCCGGTAGTAGCTGTTCAAACTTTTCGTAAGGATGGATTCAAATTCGGCACAGTGGGCCCCATTCTAAAGGATGTGGAAGTTAAAATTGATACTGACGGTGAAATACTCTGTAAAGGCCCAAATTTGATGATGGGGTACTTTAACCATCCTAATCTGACCCATTCAGTTATTGATGAAGAAGGCTGGTTCCATACTGGAGATATTGGTGAACTGGATGAAGGCAAGTTTCTAAAAATTACAGACCGCAAAAAAGAAATGTTTAAAACCTCGGGAGGTAAATATATTGCCCCACAATCTATCGAAAGTCTTTTTAAGGGATCCCCTTTTATCGAATATATTATGGTGGTTGGAGAAAACCAAAAATGTCCCGCTGCCATTATTCTTCCGCATTTCAATTATCTGCAATCCTGGTGCCAACGAAAAAAAATCCCGTTCAATACAATAGATGCAGTTATCAAAAATCCGTTTGTAATCGAAAGGATGGAGAAGGAGATTAAAGCATTAAATAAAAGTATTGACCAGATTCAGCAGATCAAAAAATTTGTCCTTATAACAGATGAATGGTCAGCCGAATCCGGCGAACTTTCGCCTACACTGAAATTAAGACGGAAATTTATTAGCGGTAAATATCGCGATTTGATCGCAAAAATTTATCTGGAAACAGAGGATGGGGATAGTTGTTGATAATTTAATCTTTGAGGTATTTTTTAATGTAATATTTTAAATATCATTTCCTTCATTAATTCCCCATCGGTGGCAGACACATTGTTTAATCCTTTTGATTTTAAATCATATTCGCGCAGGGTTGAAATAATTCGACTCAGTTTTTCGGTGCTGTAATTTTTCGCCGCAAGCCTGTAATCTTTAAGGAAGTAAACGGATACGCCCAGTGCCTTAGCTTTTTTATCATCACTCTCTTTTGCTAACTGCTGGTAAATAAGCGTTTTTGAGAAATACATATAAAGCAAAGCCACTACCTTAACCAGTGGATTGTCTTTCTGATTTGCAGCGAAGTAATTGATAATCTGATTGGCCTTAAGGATATTTCTGTCGCCCAGTGCTTTTTGAAGCTCAAAAACATTAAAATCTTTGCTGATCCCAATATTTGCTTCAATGTGCGAAGGTGTAATTTCTGTTCCTTTGGCCAGATTAATGCACAGTTTTTCTATCTCATTGGTGATCTTGCTCAGATCGGTTCCTAAAAACTCAGCCATTAATAAATTTGCCTTGGGTTGAATCGTATAAGAACGTATGGCCAATTGCTCTTTGATCCAATCGGGAATATTGTTATCGTAAAGCTTTTTTGATTCAAAAACCACTGCCACTTTTTGAAGTGATTTTGCCAGTAATTTGCGCTGATCAAGCTTTGAATATTTGTAACAAATAACCAAAATTGTTGAATGGAGTGGCTGTTTTACATAAGAAATCAATTCTTCAATATCTTTAACTTCCTGGGCTTCTTTAACAATAACTACCTGGTATTGGCCAAGCATCGGAAAACGTTTGGCCTGACTAATTATGCCCGCGATGTCTGTATCCTTACCATAAATAATTGTTTGGTCAAATTCTTTTTGGCTGTCATCCAACACATTTTTTTCGATATAATCTGAAAGCTCATCAATGAAGAATGCTTCTTCACCATACAAAAAATAGATCGGATAATACTTTTTATTCCGAAGATCAGTAAGTATCTGATTATAATTCATTCGCTTGCTTAAAAATATAAATGTTTAACCGTTTCTCTTTTGTCGATGAGCTGGCGGAGCGATTCAATCCCAATTTTCAGATGAACATCAACAAAGTTTTCCGTAACTTCATGGTCGCTTTTTTCTGTTTTTATCCCATCTGAGATCATCGGCTGATCGGAAACCATCAATAAAGCTCCACTCGGAATCGAATTGGCGAATCCCACAATAAAAATAGTGGCTGTTTCCATATCAATGGCCATGGCACGGGTTTTTCTCAAATACTCTTTAAACTTATCGTCCGATTCCCAAACCCTGCGGTTAGTGGTATAAACCGTCCCTGTCCAATAGTCTTGCTTAAAATCACGGATGGTGGTTGAAATTGCCTTTTGCAAATTAAATGCAGGCAGAGCCGGAACCGCTCTTGGAAAATAATCGTTTGACGTACCTTCGCCTCTTATAGCAGCAATTGGGAGGATAAAATCTCCTAAGTTATTTTTCTTTTTTAAGCCCCCGCATTTACCCAGAAATAAACACGCTTTTGGTTTTACCGCACTCAGTAAATCCATAATTGTTGCAGCATTGGGGCTGCCCATTCCGAATTTTATAATGGTAATATTATCCGCTGTGGCACTTGGCATGGCTTTATCTTCTCCCATGATCGGAACATTATTCCATTCCGAAAACAATTCAACATAATTACTGAAATTGGTCAGTAAAATATATTCACCGAACTGTCCCAGTTCAGTTCCCGTATATCGTGGAAGCCAATTCTCAACGATCTCACTCTTAGTCTTCATCGTTTATATTTTTTAGTGATGGCACCAGGCAAAATATTTTTTTAAAAAAAACTAAATTCCCGAATACCGAATTCCGATAAACAAAGTTAAACGAATTTATCTATTAATTTAATTTTAGGATAATTCAGGCAAGCATCCAATAAGTTGAATATATTTGCAGGGATTGAACAATTATTATGGATAGAACAAGAAAACTTAATCTTCCAGAATACGAATTCCGTTATAGAAATTCTGAACAAAAAATTGAAATTTATGATGAGTTCAGAAAAAAGTTTGTTGTTCTTACACCCGAAGAATGGGTTCGTCAAAATATACTCAAGTATCTGCATATTGACAAAAATATACCGCTGGGTTTGATGGCCATCGAAAAAGGTTTAACGGTTAACCGTTTAAAAAAACGCACGGACATTCTGATTTTTAACAATAAAGGAATCGCCAGTATGATCGTTGAATGCAAAGCACCCGATGTGATGCTTGATCAAAATGTTTTTGAACAAATTGCCCGTTACAATATGACCCTGAAGGTTAAATATTTACTTGTGACCAATGGGATTAATCATTATTGCTGCAAAATTAATTTCGATAATAAAAGCTATGTTTATCTAGATAATATACCGGATTATGGCATTTTAAACGAATAAAAGAATCTAAGATGTAAAATTTTCAAAATTTTGGTTAAATATTGACAAATAATGCATTTATATAAAAAAAATTTTAAATTTGCATTTACTTTAAAAATCCCTATGAAAATGAAAAATATTATTGTAAAAGTTGTACTGGCACTCGTAATCATTTGGTTAGCTTATATGGTTGTTGGCAGCATTCTGCAACCGGTCAGGTTCGAAAATGAAAAAAATAAAAGAGATGCCGTGGTTATTGCATTGTTAAAAGATATCAGGGAAGCCCAGATTGCGTATAAAGGCATCCATAAAGAATATGCTCCCACTTTTGATACATTAATAGACTTTATCAAATACGGCGAAATACCTGTTGTAAATATTATTCCCGACCCCAATGATACAACCTTCACCAAAACCATTAATGACACCACCAGTTATGTAAATGTCGGGGATTCAATCTTTAAAAACTTTGAGAACTTTAAACCTGAAAGTATTCAATTTATTCCATTTTCAAACGGAATTAAATTTAAGATGTCAGCTGATATTATTGAAGTTAACAAAGTGAGGGTTCCGGTATTTGAGATAAGCGCAGAATATATTCATATTCTAAAAGGAATGGATGAACAATTAATCGCACACCTTGTTAAAAAACTTGAAGAATTTGAAAAATTCCCGGGGCTAAAAGTTGGGTCACTATCTGAAGCTTCAACAGACGGTAACTGGGAATTCTAAGAAATTCCTGTCAGATGTCTTTAAACATTATAAAATTAAACGCATACGCAGATAAAGCTCTGACAAAAGCTGAAACCGATTATTCAGATTTCAATAAAAACTATATATTATCCATCCAGGTATCTCTGGATGGATTTTCTTTTTGTATTATTGATGAAGATCGCAATAAAATTATCGCACTTCAAAACTATGCGGTTCAGGAAATTGATAATTATGATACTTTAGTGAAAGACCTGGGACAGCTAATTGACAACCTGGAGATTATCAAAAGAAGATTTAACCGTATTAATGTATTATTTGAAGGGAACAAAGCAAGTTTGATCCCTTTCCCTTTGTTTGATGAAACCCAGCCCGAACACTATCTGAAGTTTAATCATAAATTGGAACATGGAGATGAAGTTTTGTTTGATAAACTGAATACATTACAGGCATATAATGTTTTTGCGATCCCTACATGTATTAAAGAATTGATCAAGGCCAAATTTATCAATTATAAAATTTGTCATTTTTCGAGTACTTTAATTGAAGGGCTCTTGATTAAATATAAAAACCAGGATTTGCACAACCGGGTTTTTGTAAATGTTCGCTCAAATTACCTTGATGTAATCATTATTGAAGGACCGAAACTTGTTTTCTTTAATTCGTTCAAATACAGAACCGTTGAAGATTTTGCCTATTTCCTGATTTATGTTTTGGAACAACAAAAACTCAATCCGGAAAATATTGACCTGACCCTCTTAGGAGAAATCGACAAAGGTTCAAAGTATTATGAAATACTTTTCAAATACATACGAAATATCGATTTCATAGAACGCAATGATTTTTTCACCTATAGTTATGCCCTCGACGAAGTTCCATCTAACCATTTCTACAACCTGCTAAATTCAAGTACGTGCGAATTATAAGTGGGAAAAACAGGGGCAGAAAAATAAACCCTCCCAATAATCTTCCTGTGAGGCCAACAACTGATTTTGCCAAAGAAAGTTTATTTAATATTCTCATCAACAGACTTGATTTCGATGATGCCAATATACTGGATTTATTTGCCGGTACAGGAAGTATTTCTTTTGAATTCGCCTCTCGCAATGCCAGGTCGATAAAATCTGTTGATATTAATCACAAATGTGTTGACTTCATTAAAAAGACTGCCCTAGACTTAAATTTTGCAAACCTGGTCTGTATCAGGGCTGATGTATTCCAATAACTGAATCGCGTGATTGGAAGTTTTGACCTGATATTTGGAATAACTTACTTGTGGAGAGCGGGATTCTTGTGATCGAGCACTCGCGCCATTTAAACTTCGCAGAACATCCTAATTTTAAAGAACACCGTAAATACGGGAATGTAAATTTTTCGTTTTTCGGGGCATAGTATATTAAAAAAATGCCATCATTCAATTGAACAATGGCATCTATTTTTTTTAGTATTCATCTTCATGAAAGAAAAAATCCTCCCTG
>CAYNTB010000112.1:0-7037 GCA_964399905.1 uncultured Bacteroidales bacterium
ATTTGCTTATATTCAATTTGTGCCCTGATATCCTGAAAGCTGATGAGTTTCATACGGTGTTCCTGCACTTTAATGATACTTAGCTGTATCGTCAGCGTTTGGGTTCTTTCACCTTTCGAAATTTCGATGGTTTGGGCTCTGTTTGCAATTGGGCGGCTGATTGCATCGTAAAATTCAGGGTGTTTGTTTTTGATTTGCCCAAGATTAATCAGGTTTTCAAATCCTAATATATCCATGGCTTCCTGATTGCTCAGCTTTATATTTTCATCTTCGGTACACGAAATGATCCCCGTTTTGATGTGTTTTAACAGCTCTGCCATAAAGAGCAATTGTGCCTCGTTTTCTGATTTCTTTTTTTCGATGAAATCCAAAATCCTATTTAACGATTTATAAAAACCCTCAATTTGTTTGGGAAGTTTTTTGTTTAGATGGGCCGGTTTATATTCAAATTCGAATGAACTCAGGATGTTGTCGAGGGTTCGGAAGCTTCTGGTTTCAAACCGGATGAGTTCTGTAATCTGAATGCCTAAAATAATAAGCAGTATGAGGATGCTGAATAATCGGTCCGGATTAAAAAGGATCAACGACAAAAGAGCCATATTGATCAAAATCAATAGAAGCCTGATGATTAAATGAATATATTTTTTATAAGCCATATTTTTCGAGTCGTCGGTACAAAGCATTGCGGTGGATTCCCAGTTCCAGGGCCGATTTTGAAAGGTTGCCACCATTATTTTTCAACACCTTTAAAATCGTTCTTTTTTCGATTTCATCCAAATTTGTGATTTCGGGCAAATCCTTTTTCTCAGGCTTGCCGGAAGTGAAAAAGTGATTGTAATCAAGAACAGGAGCATTTGTTAAAATACAAGCTCTTTCCACTGCGTTTTGAAGTTCTCGAATGTTTCCGGGCCATTCCATCTCCATCAATTTTTGAAATGTACGGGTTGAGATTTTTGGAATGGGTTTTCGGTATTTTTTGCTAAATCGTTCCACAAAATATTGCACCAATTCAGGAATATCCTCTTTTCTTTCACGCAACGGAGGCACTGTAATTTCAAAGGTGTTTAAGCGATAGAATAAATCCTTGCGAAAATGACCGGAATCAACCATTTGCATGAGCGGTTCGTTGGTTGCGCAAATAAGGCGAATATCAACCGGAATGGCTTTTGAAGAACCCAGGCGGTATATGAGCCTGTTTTGCAATACCGTAAGTAGTTTGGCCTGTAGGTTTAGGCCAAGATTTGCCAGTTCGTCTAAAAAAATAGTGCCACCCGAGGCCAGTTCAAAACGCCCTGCTTTATCTGCCAGAGCATCTGTAAAAGCACCTTTGTTGTAACCGAAAATTTCACTTTCAAACAAGCTTTCGGGCAGGGATGCCAGGTCAACGCGTATAAAGCTTTCATTATTTCTGTTGGATAAGCGATGAATCTCACGTGCCACCAAATCTTTTCCGCTTCCATTTTCCCCTAATATTAAAATGTTTGCATCGGTGGGTGCAATTTTTGTTATTACTTCCTTTAAGCGGATAACGGGATCAGAATTGCCTATAAAATGGTCCGGGCTCCCCCCGGTTTCTTCGCTCAGTATTTTGTTGGCTGCTCTCGTTTTTCGCAATTCATTTTTTGATTTCCTGAGTTTCATGGCTGCAGAAACTGTGGCCAGGAGTTTTGAATTGTTCCAGGGTTTCTGAATAAAATCGAAGGCCCCAAGTTTCATCACTTCAACGGCCAGATTGATATCACCAAATGCAGTCATTAAAATGATCACGATTTCGGGATTTATTTCACGAATATAATTGAGCCAGTAAATCCCTTCTTTCCCGTCGTTGGCCCCTTTTTGAAAATTCATGTCGAGCAGAATAACATCAAGGTTCTGGTTTTTTAAAAGATCGTGAATTTGCTGCGGGGATCTTATGGTGGTAGATTGGGTAAAATATTCGTCCAAAAACATTTTGGCCGATTCCAATACATCCGGGTCATCATCAATTATTAAAATATTTCCTTCATATTTAAGCATTGAAAACGGATTTTAAGCGAAGGTAATATAAATTGCCTTTAAACGAACAATTGTTTGCCCCAAAACGAACAGTTTGTTTCATAACCAAATATTCAGTGAGTTTTAAAATACAGTAAATCAATTTTTTAAAAATCGTGGCATAGGTTTGGTCTGTCCTATTTGCGAAAATATTAAATTTGAATCTATGATCCGTAACAGTTTAAAAATCGCCATCAGAAATTTTTATAATAAGCCTGCATTTTCCATTATCAACCTGCTCGGTCTTGCGATCGGTTTGGCTTGCTTTGTCTTAACAATGGTTTATGTTAATTACGAGCTGAGCTACGATTCGGCCCATAAAAAAAAGGACCGTATATACCTGGCAACGGTTACCATAAATTTTGCGGATTATTTTATTGAAAACCAAGAGTCCACCACTGCCACTTTTGCCGAAACTGTTAAAAGTTTATATCCGGAGGTTGAAACCGCCACGCAAACTCTATTTGGGATTTCGAATTATGTTCGAATTGGGGATACTTATTTTAAGGAGGGCAGTATCGCCGGAGCGGATTCTTGTTTTTTCGAAGTGTTTACACATGAATTTATTGCCGGTGATCCGAAAAAAGCCTTGGTTGAGCCTAAATCAGTCGTACTTACAGAAAGAACGGCTAAAAAGTATTTCGGAGAAAAAAATGCTTTTGGTGAAACTTTGCATTTAATGGATGAGAATTTTAAAGTAACAGGTATTATCAAAGATATCCCTGAAAATTCAAGTTTTGGTTTCGATTTATTAGTTTCTGTATATAATTGCGATGGATGGTATAACAGTCCCCAATGGCAAAACAACAATTTCTATAACTTCCTGGTATTAAAAGAAGGGGCAGACCCAATGGAGTTGGAAGCCAAATTCCCTGATCTTTTAAAGCATAAAATCCAAACCATCAAAGGAAAAGATTTTGAAAGCTGGTTAGCCGAGGGGAATCGATGGGAATATCACTTGTTTTCGCTCCACGATGTTTATCTGAATTTGTGGGGAAACGGGATTTATCTCGTTGGTTTTGGCATTGTATCGGTCTTTCTTTTAATTATTGCTGCCATAAATTATATGAACCTGCATACAGCCAAGGCTTTGCAAAGAGCAAAAGAAGTCGGGGTCAGGAAGGTTTTAGGAGCCTACAAATTGACCCTTGTAAGGCAATTTATCGGCGAATCAATGTTGATGAGTTTTTTGTCGCTCATTATTGCAATGGGTATTGTGGAAGCAGTTTTACCATTCTTGTCGGCATTTGTGGATGCAAAATTAAGTATCCATTATTTCGATAATTTTACAGTGTTACCGGCCTTGTTTGCTTTGGGCCTGTTCATCGGATTTGTATCTGGTTTGTACCCGGCATTTGTGCTATCCTCATTCATTCCGGTTAAGGTTCTCAAAGGAAACATCAGCAAAAAAGGGAAAGGATTGAATTTGCGAAACGCATTGGTATTCGTTCAGTTTACGATGTCGATCGCCTTAATAATAAGCCTGATTATCGTGGTTAAACAAACAGATTTGCTCTATACAAAAAAGCTGGGTTTTGATAAAGAGAATTTAATGGTGGTAACCCTTGCCGAGAGTATTAAAAATAAAGAGTTGTTTAAAACCGAATTGAAGAAATTACCGGATATTGAAAACGCGGCTTTTACCAGCCGGATGCCGAGTCGGGGTTCCGGGCCTTCTAATCAATGGTCGCCCGAAGGTAAAGAAACCACTTTGTTTAATACGATGATGGCCGATGAGGATTTTTTAGAAACAATGAAAATCAAGTTACACGCAGGGCGTTTCTTTAGTAAGGAATTTCTGACGGATTCAAATGCGGTGGTCCTAAACGTAAAAGCAACAGAATTTTTGAATTGGGGTGATAGCCTGAATCTTAAAATGGGCATTAATAATCTTAATTTTCATGTCATTGGTATTATTGAAGATTATCATTCGCAGACGCTGCATGAAAAAATTAATCCGATGGTCATTTGTTTGAGCGGAGGAAATTACCCCATGTCATCACAATATTTAGTGATCAGGTATCGATCAGGGACACAACCACCGATCGACCAGATAGAGAAAATATGGAATAATAACACATGGGAACGGAATACGCCTTTTGAATATTATTTCTATGCAGAACGTTATAAAGCCTATTATAAACAGGAAGCTCAAACCCGCCAACTCATGATGATTTTAACAGCCTTGATACTTTTCGTGACTGCGTTAGGATTATATGGATTGGCATCATATACCGCTCAGGAAAGAATGAAAGAAATGGCCATCCGAAAAGCAATAGGTTCATCGGTTCCGCAGATCATCTTCAAAATGACCTGGAGCTTTAGCAAACTGGTTTTGTTTGCAAATATAGTTGCCTGGCCTTTGGCCTGGTATTTTATGAATGACTGGCTGAGCAATTTTGCAACCAGGGTGAATTTGTCCTGGTGGATTTTTATACTGGCAGCATTTTTATCATACCTCTTGGCAATGGCCACAATTATTTTCCAGGCTTATTATGCCGCCCGCAGAAATCCCGTGGAAGTGTTGAGGTATGAGTAATCCGTTGTAAAATCTATAATCCCAATTAATAAAATGAATATCGCATTAAAAATCTTTTTACGAAAATTAAAACGTCCTGAATTTCAAGTAATCATTGCTATCATTGGGTTAACACTTTGTATTACAAATGTTTTACTTTTCTTTAAGTACTTCCAAAGTGAAATGTCGTACGATCATTTTCATAAAAATGAGAAAAATATATTTCGTGTTTTAAGGGTCATCTATGCCGATGGTGAAAAAAATACACGATACAGAGGCGCAGAATATCCGCTGGCTTTGGGACCAAGTTTACCAACATATTTTGATGAAATTGAATATCAAACAAGGCTCACAAGCAGAGTTACGACAGTAATTCATGGGGAATCTGTTTTTAACGAAGAAGTAAATTTTGCTGATGCCGATTTTTTTAAGATATTTTCATTTCCGTTGAAAAATTCAAATTTTGATGATCCCATCAGAAACCTTAATCAGTTGGTAATCAGTGCCAAAATGAGTACAAAGTATTTTGGAGATGTGGATCCTGTTGGGAAAACGATCCAGATGAAAGTTGGGGAAAGTTTAAAACCCTTTATTGTTTCAGGGGTGATTGAGGATATTCCCACAAACTCTTCTATTAAATTTGAGATGATGATCAATATCTTAAATTTTGAGGATTTTATTGGAAGAAAAGGAATTTTGAATGACTGGATGGGACAATGGCTCGTACCGGTATTTTTATTGTTGAAGGACCAGGGAAATGCCACGAAGCTAAATGAACGATTTGAAATTTATACCTCCCAGTATTTTGGAGAAGATATCAAAAGATGGCGCGCAAATAATGACTGGAAAGAAAAGATCAACCCTTTTTCTTTTCAAATACAGCCTTTAAGCGAAGTTCACTTGGGGGTCGACGTATATCAAGGTAAGGGCTATACAGTCATCATGCTTTTTTCAACACTTGTTTTTTTTACGCTCCTCATTGCATCAATTAGTTATGGCAATGTGTTGTTTATAAATCTTTCTAAAAGAACAAGGGAAATTTCACTTAAGAAAATATTGGGATCTTCTTCAAAAGCTATAAGCCTGTCCATTTATTCTGAGTCCGCATTTTTTGTAATTATTTCGCTGATTCTAAGTTTTGGAATCATTGAATCTATCATACCTGCCTATAAAGTCATTACCGGAGTGGATTTTTCATACACCACTTTTTATGATGTTCCAACGATTGGGGTAATATTAATGTGTTTGATTGTAATTGGTGTTGTCCCGGCCATCTACCCAAACTTTCAAATTAAAAGATTAATATCAAAAAGTATTGTTCGATCGAAGTATCAGTTGACATACAAAAATAATTTTGTGAAATTTCTGGTCATCTTCCAGTTTTTAATTTCAGTCATACTTATAGTATCATCAGTATTGATCGGCAAACAAATTAAGCTTTATGCCAATAAAGATCTGGGATATCAGGTAGAGGGATTGATTACAATTCCAACCCAGGATCGTAATTCTGAGAAAACCCGTCATTTGTTAAAAGTATTCAGGGATGAGTCCGAAGCAAACCCGGATATACTGAATGTCTCATCTTGCAGTTCAGCATTTGGATTGAGTGTTGGCCCGCGGGATGACAGTGAAAATTTCTCCTGTCATTATAATGCGGTGGATTATAACTTTTTTAATACCATTGGCGCAAAACTTAATCTTGGAAGAGATTTTTATGGTCAAAGCCAGTATGAATCAAATTATGCAATCATTAATAAAGCATATGCTGAAAAATACGGGCTTAATTCACCCATCGGGAAACGTATTTCTGAAACGGTCAGAGATCCAAAATGGATCGGAAATAGCGATGTAATTGATCTGGAAATTATTGGGGTGGTCGACGATTTTAACTACGGACCTTTGACTTACGAGGTTTTACCGGCTATATTTTATAACAGCAGTACTGTTCCCTATTCAAGATTGTTGGTTAAAACAACAGGCAAAAATGTTCAATCGACCATTGATTTTCTGGAACAGATATGGAAACAAAACAATCCGGGGGTACCTTTCGAATATTATTTTCTAAAAGATAGAATAAGTGCAACATACTCGATGCAAGCGAACCTGCAAAAAATAATTGTGATCGAAACATGGATCGCAGTGATTATTTCTGTTTTTGGGATGCTGGCTTTCTTTTCTGCAATATTTACAAGTAAAATCAGAGATTTGGTGATCAGAAGGGTATATGGCGGTTCAATTATCGACATTATGAAAAACGAAATAAGGTATTTCATAATGTTAGCTGTTATCGCAAATATCATTGCGCTGCCAATTGGTTATTATTTTCTGAACCGCATATTTGAGAATTTTGCAGAACGAATCAGCTTCGATTTGGGAATCGTTTTAATTTCACTTTTATTTTCGCTTATGATCGTTTTAATGGTCATTTTTTATAATGCGATTAAAACTTATTATATCGATATTATTAAAACCCTGAAAGTGAATT
>CAYNTB010000113.1:0-7022 GCA_964399905.1 uncultured Bacteroidales bacterium
AAACGGGCTTAAATGAAAATCTTGTTCGTACTTGAATATTATTATCCGAATGTTGGGGGCGTTGAAAAACTATTTAAAACCCTGGCCGAATCGCTTGCAATGGAAGGGCACGAAATTCTCGTAATCACAAATAAATATGACAAAAATCTTGCTTCAAACGAGATACTGAACAAGGTAAAAATCATCCGACTTAATTATAAAAACCGATTTCTGTTCACATTTTTCAGCATTTTCAGCATTATTAAATATGCAGGCCAATTCGACCTCATTCATACCACTTCATACAATGCAGCACTTCCTGCCGGCATTGCAGGATTAATCAGAAAGAAAAAAGTGATCATAACCTTTCATGAGGTTTGGGGAAAATTATGGTTTCATTTGCCATTTATCAATTTGATGCAAGGTACTTTCTTTTTTTTGTTTGAAAAATGCATTCTCAAACTTCCATTTCATCGATTTATTGCCGTTAGCGAATCCACAAAAAATGATCTCATAAACAGTGGCGTCAAACCTGAAAAAATTATTAAAATCTACAATGGGATAGAATACCCGGCATTCCAGGGCTCATCCACCGCCGATCCGAAATTTCTGAACGAAGACAGAATAAAAGTCAACCCCGATAAAAGTGAATTTACCTTTACTTTTTTGGGCCGATTAGGCATTTCTAAAGGATTGGATATATTGATCCCTGCTGCGAAGAAATTTATACAAACTTTTCCGGATGCCGAATTTCACATGATTACACCCGATACACCAGCCTTCATGTACAATAGAATTAACAGGCTGATTAACAAACAACACCTGGATGAAAATTTTCATTGGCACAAGAATCTGAATCCGGACCAAATCCGGCAACAATTATTATTTTCGAATTGCCTCGTAATTCCCTCCTACAGCGAAGGTTTTTGCTTTGTGGCCGCTGAAGCCGCTTCGTTGGGCATTCCCATTGTTAGCTCAGGCAGAAAAGCACTCCGGGAAGTTGTTTCCGGTAAATATATTCAAATTAAAGATTTGGATATAGATGGAATATTTGATGCATTGATTGAGGCCAGAAATGGGAAACTTGAAGAAAGTAAACTTATTAAATTCAATTTAGATGATTGTCTCAACGATTATTTGCTCTTGTACAAATCAATCCTAAAATAAATATCGCTTAAAAATTATTTTGATTATTTGTTTTGTGATTTCAATTCCTTTATTTCCTGTTTCATTAGTGCCATTTCTTGCCCCATTGTTTTTATCCAATGTGATTGTTTTGATATAATGATAGAAAATTCTATCATAATTACGAATAATGCCATAATCAGGATGAGAAATAATGCGGCTGGCGGATAAGCAATACCAATGACGTCTGATATCCATTCCAAGCCATTTCGCCAGAATGAAAAAACGATAAATACCATCGTAAAAAACAACCATAATAAAGAATATTCTTCCTTTAACCGGTGTTGCCTGATTAAAACAATAATAAATATTAACAAAGAAATACTACCTGCAATCGCAATAATTTGAATCCTGTTATCCATCATCACTTAAATTTAAGGTTTTAATTTTTTTTGATCTCAGTGCAGCCATGGTCATCGACAAAATAACTTTGGTCATATAATAGGGTCCCCGCCAAACAGGAATTGATGATATACCGCCCTGACGTTCTCTCATTTGTGTAAATACTTCTACGATTCTAAAATCATTTCGTCCTAACAAAATGATAAGTTCGGGCTCGGGATAATCAACCGGATAATGTACCGCCAAAAATTTAATGGCTTTGCGGTTATATGCCCTGAACCCCGAAGTTTGATCCGCTATTCTTTGCCTGATCAATAGAAAGCTAATCATTCGCAGTAAATAAATCCCCAGCAATCGAAATGTTCTGGGCTTATAATTCTTTTTATCCTGAATAAACCTCGAACCGATAGCACAATCAGCCATTTCATTTTCGATGGGTCCAATTATTTTTTCGATCTCTTCAATTAAATGCTGTCCATCTCCATCAACCTGCAGTGCGATATCATAATTATTATTCTTTGCGAATTTGAAACCTGTTTGAACACTTGCCCCAATACCCATATTATAAGGCAGATGAACAACAAAAGCATTTTTTGTTTGCTCCGCAAGAAAACCTGTTCTGTCCCTTGATCCATCATTTACAACCAGCACATCATAGTTTGGGTATCTTTCTTTAACTTCAGAAATTACACTCACTATATTTTCTGCCTCGTTAAACGCAGGAATGATGACCAATACTTTTTTCACACGAACTAATTTATAGCATTTAATTTTTGCTTGCACGAAGCTAAAACCTCTTCGTCAACCTCAACACCCAATGATTTCGCTGTTATAAAATCATTATACGCCAATTCTAATTGATTGGTTTTTAAATAATACTCGCCCCTCAATTTGTAAATATTTCCATCGGTTGGATTTAAATTCATGCATTTAGCAATATCATTGTAAGCCCGATCAAAATCTTCCAGCACTAAAAATACCTTGGCACGAGAGAGGTATGCTCCCGTGAAATCAGGATCAATTTGTATTGCTTTATCAAGATCACTGATTGCCGCCTGATGATCATTTAAGTTATATTTTATCTGCCCCCGATTGCTGTATGCAACTGCAAAATCAGGATCCAGAACGATGACCTGATCCAGATCAAGTAATGCGCCATTCAAATCACCTGCAAATAACCTGGCATTGGAACGGTGAAACCAGGCAGGTATAAAAGTCGGATCAATCCTTATGGCTTCTGAAAAATCGTCGATAGCTTCACTAAAATTTTGCATTTTTAAACTTACCCTACCTTTGGCCTCAAAGGCCTGTGCTGAAGAATTATTCAATAATATAGATGTATTAAAATCATTCAGGGCCTCATCATTTCTATTTAAAAGTAGAAATGCCTCTCCCCTTTTTAAGTATATCTCCCAGTTTTCAGGATCAGTTTTTTGAGCCAGATCGAATTGTTCAACAGCCAGTGCCGGTTGTGACATCCCCAGGTATGCATCCCCCAGGTTAAAATAAGAGTATTTATCCCATTTGCCGGGTTCCAGCTTTTTAGCGATATTAAATTGCCGGATTGCCAAATCAGGTTTTAGAAGTTGAATATAAGCGATCCCCAGATTGATATGTGGCCTGGCTTTGGCCGGCGACTTTCTGACAACATCGCGCCACATCGTAAATTTATTTTCCCAGACTTTGTTTCTGGAATAGGTTGCAAAAGCAAGTACAACAATGATCAGAATTATAAACTGATTTATATATTTGATTTTGTACCGATTAAACAATTCAAATATCGCATAAACAGCTATTATGGCAAAACCAAACATGGGTAAGTAGAGTCGGTGTTCAAAAATTACATCCTGAATGGGAATTATACTCGATTCAACGGATAGTGTGATAAAAAACCAGGCCAGGCCAAATGAGATTAAGGGATACTTTTTATAAAGGGTAAAAATTGAAACGACCAGGAAAGAAACAACCGTTAAACTTAATAATTCATCGCCACCCCAGATTGTCTGTGAAATTCTAAAATCATAGTCGAGATTCTGAGAAATAGGAATGATCAGCAATTGAATATATTTAACAATTACCCTTAATTCTGTAATAAAATAATGATACCGGCTGATTGTGTCTGTTTCACTTGGAAGAAATCCACCCAAAATAATTGCCATTGCAATTAAAGCCATGGAGGCTGCACCAATCAGTATATATTTATTTTGTCGTTTCCCTTCTTTATCTCTAATAAAATAAAATTCGGCCAATAAGATCGCCAAGGGTAGTGTTACTGCTATTTGTTTAGATAAGATGGCCGCAATTGCAGATATGATGGCAACTACATATAAGATTATCCAATGTGTTTTTTTCCCCTGATCAAGCTGCAATAAACGCGCCTTCAAATAAAAATACAAGGATGACAGATAGAACAATGTAGCCATTGAGGTCATTCGCTGAACGATATAACTCACGGCCTGGGTTTGAATGGGGTGAACCAGAAATAGAAGGGCAATAAATAATGAAACAATTTCTTCCTTTCCTTTAAAAACACTGTCTTTTCGGAGCTTCTGGGTAATAATTAACTTCGACAAAAAATATACCGTTATACTGGCTAACAAATGCACCAATAAATTAAATAAATGATATACAAACACGTGATCCCCGTTTAAAGATCTGTTCAGAGCCAAAGTAAAATATGAGAGGGGACGCGCATTTATTTGCAGCCAGGTCGAAGGATTTGAATATACCGACAGATTATTCAAGGCTGTTTCATTTACAATATGCAGATTATCATCAAATTGAAACTCATCATTGAGGGTATTGGAATAAATAATTCCACCCACAACTATGAACAACAAGCATGAAAAAAAATTGATTTTATTTTTGATGAATTCGAATTTCATGAATTTATATTTAAACAAATATAATATCTTTTAAAATTCAAGGGCAATGCACAATTTTTTTTTACAGATAGGAACTTCACAAAATAAAGCGTTCCATTCGGATCAGAAGAAATCTAAATAATTGCTTATTTTATCACTAAAACTTTAAATATCAAGTATGAATGGATGCGGATTCTGAATCCGCATCCTGGTTCAATTGTATTCTTTTAAATGAATTAAAAACGCTGGGTGTATTTGGTCCAAAGAGCTTCGTACAACTGCCAATATTTTTCCACGGCATCATTGGCCATATCATTGGAATATTTTGTTAAAAATGCTTTTGCATCTTCCGGGTTTTTATGATATAGTCGCAAGGCCTCTGCTTCAATCGCATTTTGATCTGTGAATGCTTTATCCTCAATTTCTTGCCAAACCTGATTGATATCAATGATCATATCCTGCCACCTAAAAAGGGCCAATTGGGCAACTACACGATAGGCCCACCAGGCTGATTCCTTATCAAATTTAGTTCTGGCATCAATCATATAAGATTCGGGCATGGTCGTATTTCCAATATAAAAAGGAGTATGCGGGGTTGCAGCAGGATTATCATAACCAAACCAAACAATGCCTCCGATCTCGTTGGGCAACCAGCTTCTTGATTGAGTAACCTGAACATAGGTAGCCCGAATACAAGCTATTGTTCGCTCATTTTGAATATTCAATAATTCCTTGAGCTCAGTATTTAAAAATGGATTTGCAATGGGACTTTTAACCGATCTGCCTTCTTTATCAACACTCAACATTGATCTGCTCATATCATAAGGCGTACCTTCGTAGTAATCACGAAATAAGTTTACAACTTCCTGGGCAGAATATTTCTTTTCAGGTTTAACCGAAAGCGGATAGTTCTCGGCATTTGGATCTAAATTTAGTGAAGGAGCCACAAGATCCAACACCCTCCATTCCCTGCGGCGACATCCCATGCTATTTCTATTTGCATAGGCATAGCAGAATTCAAAAGGTGTTCCGCTTTCTGCACTCCAGAGTCCCAGTTCTTCGGCTCTTGAGAATACATTTTCACTGGCCAGATAATTCTCTTTATCAGCCAGGTTGAGGGTGCGAATTCGGCTTGCATTGGCAACAACGCTGATGTGATCGTCCGGAATTCTAACAGCGGCCCATACTGCTCCGACTTTTCCTTGTCCGGGGCCAACAATTTCAAAATACCAGACTTCATTTGGATCAGCAAATGTAAAGCATTCGCCTCCATCATTATAACCATATTCTTTTGTGAGCTCATCGATCACTTGAATTGCTTCACGAGCCGTTTTAGCTCTTTCTAAAACCAAACGATATAATTCAGGACAGTCAATTTTACCGGAGTCGCTTCGCATGATCCTGTTACCTCCAAAAGTCGATTCACCAATAGCCAGTTGATGCTCATTCATAATTGGATAAGCAGCATTCAAATAGGCATAGGTCTCTTTCACCTGAGGTATTTCAACACTTACCAATCTGTTTGCCTGCCCGGGCATGGTGGTTCTTTTTGAATCAACATAAACCTTCGCCAATTCCCCTTTTTTATGCTTCATATTAGGAACTAGGTTCAACCATGTTCTGTCAGTTCTGCTATCGCATGTATGAGAAGTTATGGTAGAACCATCTGCAGAGGCGAGTTTGCCAACCAGGATGGATGTACAATTATCTGTCTCTTTACCAAATTCCGGTTCCGGGGTTTGAGCATACCCCAAACTGAAAATAAAAACTGATAACAGCAGTGCAGATGCTATTTTGCACATTGGTTTTAGGTTAAACTTTGTACTCATATTCAATATTATTAAATTAATTTTTTATTTTTTTTGAAAACCAATCATCTAAATAAACATAAACGATTCATCCGGGATATGAGCTATTCATAACCTTAACATTTTACTTAATGAACTCCGTTCAAACAACTAAACTTCAGAGAGCGTATATGCTTCGTATGAAATTCTTAGATTGAATTTATCTTATTAAAATTTATAGCCTGCTTTATGCAATGCCTTTAAAGTTTTGATTGGTGTCGGCGGGTTTAAATATCCTGCGAGGAATTTATAAATCTCGACCCTTATTTCCTTGGCAGCCTTGGTATCCAATCGGTTAAATGAATGTCCGCCGGGCATGTCTTCATAAATTTTGTACTCAAACTTTTTACCGTCCGCTTTTAAAGATTTTATCAGATGTTCAACTTCCAGTACATTAACATCTTCATCGTTGGTATTTGTATGGATCAACAAAGGAGTTTTTAATTTGCTGGTATGCCATGCCGGAGATCTGCGTTTGTATTCTTCAACGTCGGCATAGGCTGTTTTACCAATATGATAATCTGCAGAATACAGATCGCGATAACCTTCGGTTTTATAACCCATACGGGCGATAAGGTCGCTTACTGGTACGCCGGCGTAACCCACTTTATAGTTCTCCGGGTGATTATACAGATTGAATAGGGTGATCAATCCACCATGGCTCCATCCGATTAAACCGACCCTGTCTTTATCCACAAAGTCATAATTATCAATCATGTATTGACGGCTGTAATCCACATCTTCAATTTCCAATCCACCGTAGTCAATTTTCTCATAATGACCCTTTCCATATCCGGTACTGCCC
>CAYNTB010000114.1:0-924 GCA_964399905.1 uncultured Bacteroidales bacterium
AATATCATTCGATTGAAAACGGATGATGACAAAGCTTTTGAAAATGCACAGTCTTTTAAAGATGAATTGCTTGCCATTCCGGGCGTTGAAAAAATATCGTTTTGTTATGGGGTGCCCGGTGAAGTGGGGCATGGAATAACTGCCACGGTAGATGGTGAAGACATCAATATGCGATTATTGGAATGTGACAATGAATATGTGGAGGTAATGGGTTTGGAGATGGCTAGTGGAAGAAGTTTCTCAAATGAGGATAATTCTGATTATGAGCGCTCTTGCATGATTAATGAAGCAGCGGTTAAGAAATATGGCTGGGAAGATCCCTATTCAATAAAACCCTGGGGATTTAAATTAGTAGGTATTGTGAAGGATTTTAATTTTGAAAGCCTGCATCTACCTGTGGCACCATTATTTATGCCCTTTTGGGGAGGTATGGATAAAATGGCCATTCGTATAAGTCCTTCAAATCAATCAGCGATCATTGAGAAAATTGAAGAAGCATGGATTAAACAATACCCTGAAGTTCCCTTTAATTATGAATATGTTGATCAGATTATCGATAAACAGTATAAGGCCGAAGAGCGTCTTGGTAAAGTGGTTAGCTATTTCTCTGTTTTTGCACTGATGATTGCCTGTATGGGATTATTAGGGATGACTTCCTTCATGATTCAGCAGCGCCATCGCGAAATTGGAATCCGAAGAGTATATGGGAGTGGTGTAAATCAAATCGTAAATGTGCTGTCTTTTGAATTTATAAAATGGGTTTTTATCGCCTTTGTTATTTCTGTCCCGCTGTCATATTATCTGATGAAAACCTGGTTGGATAGAAATTTTATTTCTCAAGTCGAACTGGAATGGTGGATTTTTATAATTAGTGGAAGTGCTGTTGTTGTATTATCGCTTCTTACGGTTAGTGTGCAGGCCTAT
>CAYNTB010000114.1:934-6915 GCA_964399905.1 uncultured Bacteroidales bacterium
TTGATTGGTGGATTTATGTTCTGAGCGGTTTGGCGGTTGTTATAGTATCATTAGTTACGGTGAGCATTCAATCTTATCGTGCAGCTGTGATGAATCCGGTGGATAGTTTGAGGTATGAATAGTTAAAAAACTAAAAAATGATCAAATCATATTTGAAAATCGCAATCAGAAGTTTTACCAAAAACCTCACTTTTTCATTGATCAATCTTTTTGGATTGAGCATTGCTTTTGCATTATTTATTTTGCTTTCGCTGTATATTAAGAGTGAATTAAGTACCGATAAACACATCGATAATCGGGAAAACATATATTGTTTATTTGAGAAAAACAGAAGCCATATTTTTGGAAGTGGTTTATTTGCAGCGTTTGTGGATGAGCACTATCCTGAAATCAAACAGGTTTGCAGATCCATCATATTTAGCGCAGATCTGTATTTGGATGATGGGAATGATGTTTACTTCGATAAAGTTGGATTGGTCGATTCTACTTATTTTAAAATGTTCAGAACCCATGCAATATTGGGAGAACTTGATCATTCGCTGGTTGGACAAAATGGATTGATCCTTACACAGCGTTCAGCAGAAGCGCTTTTCAAGGATCGTAATCCGGTAGGTGAAAAAGTATTATGGAACAACCAATTTGAACTTATCGTTGAAGCGGTAATTCCCGATATTCCTGAAAATTCTACCTATGCAGTCGATGCTTTTGTCTCAATTACATCCTTACTTTATATTCCAAATGGACCGCTGACAAACCCTAATGATTGGGGCATCAATACTTTTGTCGAACTCGAAAATAATGTCGATATTCCTTCACTCGAAAAAAAGCTTAGGAAAGATTTACTGCTACAATTTGGACGAGACGCCAGTTGGGGTTTAATTCCTTATTCATCCATATATTTCGATCAAAAGGTTCAGGCACCTGAAGAGTTCAAAAGGGGGAACATGCAATTTGTAATGCTGTTTATTGGTATCGCATTGTTCATCCTTGTTGTTGCCTGCATTAATTATATCAATTTAACAACTGCGAAAGCAGGAAGCCGGGCCAGGGAGGTAGGCATCAGAAAAGTAGTGGGTGCCTATAAGCAGAAGCTGATAAAACAGTTTTTAACCGAATCTGTTATGCTTGTTTTTATTTCGCTCATTCTGGGCTTTTTATGGGCGGAGCTTTTGATAGGGGAGTTCAACAGATTAGCCGAATTGAATTTGCAGGTAAAGGTTTTTTATACTTTCCCGTACAATTTCTTTTTTCTGGGCAGCGCCATTTTAATTGGACTGATATCAGGTTTATATCCGGCTCTGGCACTTACATCTTTCAAAACGATTGATGTAATAAAAGGGAAAGTGCTAAGAAGCAGAGGCGGAATTGTTGCACGAAAAGTTTTGATGGTTTTTCAATTTGTGGTTTCGTTAATAATGATTGTTGGAACCATTGTAATTTACCTCCAGATCGATTATGTAAAAAATATTAATCTTGGATTTGATAAGGATAATATCATTTGTATAAAAACAAAAGACAATGCTTATTTAAATGCACAGGATTTCAAAGAAGAATTATTGACGATTCCGGGGGTTCAAAAAATATCCTTCGCGAATGCTGTTCCCGGTGAAATTTCAAATGGGATGTTTTATCAGGTTGATGGCCAGGATATTAATATGCGGCACCTGAAGTGCGATCCAGCATATTTCGACCTGATGGGATTAAAACTCGTTAGTGGACGGCATTTTTCTGATGAAGATAAAGCCGACAGGGCCGGAAAATATATGATGAATGAAGCTGCCGTAAAAACTTATGGGTGGGAAGATCCATATCAAATCCGGCTTTGGGGATTTAAATTAATTGGTATCGTAAAAGATTTTAATTTTCAAAGCTTGCATCAGCCGGTAGGCCCTTTGTTCATTACTTTTTTGGATGAAATGAACAAAATAGTGGTCAGGATTGCAGGAACAAACCAAGCTGAAATTGTGGAGCAGATTGAAAAAGCCTGGAAAAAAAAATACCCCGAAACCCCTTTTAATTATGAATTCGTCGATCAGGTTGTTGATCAGCAATACAAGGCTGAGGAACGACTGGGCAAAATTGTCACCTATTTTTCGGCCTTTGCATTAATAATTGCCTGCATGGGTTTATTGGGAATGACAACATTCATGATCCAGGAACGACGACATGAAATTGGAATCCGAAAAGTTCATGGCGGAGCCGTTAAACAAATTGTAAATATGCTTTCCTTCGAATTTGTGAAATGGGTTATACTTTCTTTTGTAATTTCTGTCCCGATTTCTTATTACCTGATGAAAAACTGGCTGATAAATAATTTTACTTATCATGTTGATATAAAATGGTGGATTTTTGCACTTAGCGGATTTGCGGTGGTGATCATATCATTGTTAACAGTTATTGTTCAATCCTATCGGGCTGCTATGATGAATCCGGTGGATAGTTTGAGATATGAATAGATTCATTGGGGATGGCTTCCCGAATTCGGGAAGCCATCCCCAAGTTTGCAAATCTAAAATTTTAAACTGAAAATAGTTTCTTTGCCCGGAACAGACTGAACAGAGATGCTTCCTTTATTCAATCGGAGGATTTGCCGGGAGAGGCTCAATCCAACACCCGAACCCATTTCTTTGGTGGTGTAAAATGGGACAAATATTTTATCAAGTTCTTCTTTAAAAATACCTTTACCATTGTCCTTAATTTGAATCAATATTTCATGTTTGTCTGTTTGGAAGGCTTCCATGATAATTTTTCCGTGCTCAATCCCATCCAGTGCATCCATCGAATTTTTAATTAAATTAATCAGCACTTGTGTGATTAATTTTTCATCGGCGGTGATGATTAATTGATCTGTTGAGACGGTGGTAATGAATTTTATCCCCCTTAATCGGAGCTCCTCCTTAAATAAAATATTAATATTGTCGAAAAGTGCACTTACCTCAAATTTTTCAAAAACTGGAGCCGGTATTTTTGTGAGATTCCGGTAAGATTCAACAAATTTTAACAAGCCCTGGTTGCGCTTATCAATGGCGTTCAGTGCTTCCAGTGCTTTCTCGATTGTTTCGTCTGAAAGTTGATCCAGTGTTTTTGGAAGCTTATTTGTGGAGAATAAACGGATAACGGTGTTTGTAAGCGAACTGATGGGTGTTATGGAATTCATTATTTCGTGCCTCAATACTTGTATCAGCCGTTGCCAGGCATCCAGTTCTTCATTTTCCAATTCCGAACTGATATTTTGAAAGGAGTATAAACGCAGTGATTTATCCTTGTTTTTGAAATAACGGCAAGTAATGCTTAACATAAGGATTTCTGTGCCAATATTTAGCTTATACAAGGATTGCTGATTGTTGTTCAAATTGTTCAAGTGTTGCACCAGGCCCGGGAAAATATTTCTTAATTGATCGACCGTCCTTATATTTTCAATGTTTAACAGTTCGCGGGCGGCATTATTTATCAGGTCTATTTTCCCATTTTCATCAATCGAAATAATGGAAGTCCCAATAATTTCGAGGGTCTGTAAAAAATATAAATGTTCGCCTTCTTTTTCCAGTTTTGAATCGGCTAAAAGCTGAATGATTTCGTTGTAAACCTGGTTAAGTTGCTCATTTGATCCTTCAGATTCCATTCTCGAAAAACGTTCCATAAATCCCTGGTTCCTGATCAATTCCATAAAGCGGTAAAATCGCCGGTTCGCATTTTTTATATAGCCGATCAGCATCAAAATCTGGAGCAAAAACAAGCTTCCAAATGTGAACTTTGCTACCACTAAATAATCCTGATGCACGGACCAGGAAAATATCAGGCTCGTAAGGCCGATCAAAATAATTCTGAATACAATTTGAAAAGCAAATCGATTATAAATCATACTTTTTGAGTTTATTGTACAGGGTTTTTCGACTGATTCCAAGTTCAGCGGCTGCCAGAGAATAATTACCCCTGGCTTTATCAATTGCTTTTAGAATCAGCGTTTTTTGATTGTCATCTAAATTTAAGGTGTTAACAGCTTGTTTGATTTGACCTTCTGGAATAAATTCAATCATATTAAATACTTTTAAGTCGCCCATAATTACGGCCTTTTCTACCAGATGTTCAAACTCCCTGATATTTCCGGGCCATGAATATTTTTGTAAAAACCGGATTTGTTTTTTACTGTATTTTAATTTGGGCAACTGATACTTTTTTGCATATTTTTTCATAAACAATTCCAGCAATTCCGGGATGTCATCCAATCGTTTGCGCAGTGGAGGGATCTCCAGTTGAATTGTGTTAATTCTGTATAGTAAATCTTCCCGAAATTTGGAAGCTTTTACCATATCATAGAGTGGTTTATTGGTTGCAGAAATAATACGGATATCAACCGGAATACTTTGATTATCGCCAAGGCGGTTTATTTTTTTATTTTGAATGACCGATAATAATTTCGATTGCTGATTCATCGAAATATTTCCGATCTCATCCAAAAACAAAGTTCCTTCCGATGCAGCCTCAATGCGTCCGACCCGATCTTCAATGGCATCGGTAAAAGCACCTTTTTTATGACCGAATAATTCGCTTTCAAAAAGTGAATCGCTAAGTGCGCCTAAATCAACCTTTACAAACAGCTCTTTGGCCCTTTTTGATTGAATGTGAATTTCGCGGGCAATAAATTCTTTTCCTGTTCCATTCTCTCCCAATATCAAAATATTGGCATTTGTTTTTGCCACTTTTGCTATGGTTTCCCAAAGTACTTTCATCGCATCCGACTTTCCTAAAATAAAGGAATGTTCGTCTTCAGCAGCTTGCGAAATATGCAATTGTTTGGCTTTTAGTTTTTGTACTTCCAGGCGGGATTTTCGAAGTTTGAAAGCAGATAAAACCGTTGCCAAAAGTTTTTCGTCCACCCATGGTTTTTGAATAAAATCAACGGCTCCTTCTTTAATGGCCTTCACCGATAGTTCAATATCTCCGTAAGCTGTTATAAAAATGATAACGGCTTCGGCATCATATTTCAAAATTTCATGCATCCAGAAAATACCCTCATTTCCGCTACCCTGTCTGCCCGAAAAATTCATGTCAAGGATGAAAAGATCGAAAGTGTTTTGCTGTATCAACGAAGGGATGGTATTCGGATTTTTTGTGGTTACTATTTTAAAATATTCACCTAAAAACAATTTCAGGGCAATCAGTATTTCTTCATTATCGTCAACAATTAATATTTTACCTTTTCTCATCTCTATCATTGGTTTACAATTAACAAATATATTATTGATTTTTAAATGTGTGTAAAAATATTACGAAAAGTGTGAATAAATTACACACTAAAATATTTTCGTATTTATTAAAAACTCACAGGAACAGGTAGTTATGATTATGGCACATCAATTGCCTATTGATTGGAAATATAAAAAATTCATGTAAATTCACGTTATAAGTCATTATATGCTAAAAAATTATTTTAAAATCGCCTTTAGAACCCTGAAAAGAAATCCTTCATTTTCATTGATCAATATCCTTGGGTTGACCCTGGGAATGGCGATTGGAATGCTTATTATGGTGTATGTAATCAACGAATTAACTTACGATCAGTTCCATCACGATTATAAACAAATTTACCGGGTAAATGCGAAACTCAATCTTACCGACAGGGAATTAAACATGGCGGCAACCAGTGCTCCTTTCGGACCATTTATTAAAGCAAATTATCCGAAGGTAAAAAGCTTTGTGCGTTTTACCCAGGCCAATGGTATTAATTTCGAATATCAAGGAAAAAAATTTTATGAAAGAATTCGATATTGCGATCAGGGGTTTTTTGATGTTTTCACCGTTTCGGTTTTAAAGGGAGACTACAAAAATGCATTCGTTGAACCTTTTTCTTTGGTGGTTACCGAGCCCCTTGCTAAAAAATTATTTGGTGATGATGATCCCATCGGAAAAGTTATAAGGGCCGATAACGAACACAATTATACCATCAAATGTGTAATTGACACATTTCCTGAAACTTCACA
>CAYNTB010000115.1:0-6890 GCA_964399905.1 uncultured Bacteroidales bacterium
GATCGTAATGCGCTCCTATCACAACATATTCATTCTTTCGTTTGGGGTCATTACCCTCAATCATTGCAACTACATTCTGTGTTCTCACCCGCTGCTGTATAATTTCTGTTGAAGCGGAGATTGTCGTACCCAATTGCAGGCTTTTGGATTGCATTGAGCCATTAATTTCAGCTTCTAAACTTTCAACACTTTCATCCATTGATTTTAGCAATTGATCGGCAATTGTTCTTTTTATATTTAGGACCGCCAAACCGGCATCGGAGGATGTTTTATCAAAATAAAGGGATACAAGTTTATCTTCTGCATCAAAAGTTTTACCGGAAACAAAAATGACCCCTGCGGCACCTTTATCTCTCGCCGTCAAAACTTTATCCCGGTCATCGGAAAAAAGTAAAAACCGGCTGTCTTCTTTTTCGTTTTCCGGGTCGCCTCGCAATATCATAACCCATTTACCCGCTGCATCAATGTTTTTATAATCATTCCATTGAAGACTGTCGGTATCGATTTCCAATCCATATCCTGCAAACACAACAGGAGCTTCCACCCTTGTTGAGCGGCTAAATGAATAGGGTGCAAAATCATCATTCACGGTCCCGACAAAATCATTGAATCGGAAGTTGTTATTATCGCCCAGTTTTACGTCGGTAACTACCTCAAAATACTGAAAACCTTTATCGCCTAATAATTTTGCAAAAGCTTTGATCTGATCGCGGATATATTTTGCGGCCAACAAACCTTCAGGACTGCCCGAAAGCCTGCCTTTTAATTCGTCGGAAGCCAGATAAGCAATATGTTCCTTTAGCTCTGCAATATTAATTTCGGCATTGGAGCTTTTTTGTGCAATTACATTTAAACCGGAGGCCATAAAAATGGCCATTATTATTAAAAAATATTTCTTCATTTTAATTAATTTTATAGTACAAAAGTAGTTAAATAATCCCCTTTATTTTATCCAAAAACACATTTCAACCCGTTGGGCTTAGGATGTTTGAATAGCAATCTTTTTACAAAACTTACGATTTTAGCTATCCATAACAGCTTGTTCTTTTGTATCAACCGGAATTACCTTTGAGCGTTTTTTAAGTTTTTTATTGCTGAATAGTTTTCGATATGTGATATGTCTTTTTGCAAATTTTCCACCGACCGCTTCGTGTAATGCTTTCATTTTAGGGTTAAAATCACCAACCCACGAAAGTTCTATTTCGGTATAATGAGGTTTTTTCTTCATCACCTTATCCATGTGCCAGAATATTCCAGATTCGACACCTGATCGTTGAAACTCGGGAATTACGCCCATAATTGTAATTCGGGTGCGAGTGATCATTTTTCTTTTCACATACCACAAAAAGCGTAATTTATTTATGAAATGCATTTTACCTTTAAGCTTTTTCAATACCTGATTGGCATCGGGGAACATGACCAAAAATGCAATGGGGCGGTTTTCGTTATATACGAACCATATAAACTCATCTTCAATAATCGCTTTGGCTTCTCGGAGCGATTGCCATAAATCTTCTTTGCTGATGGGTGTAAAGTTTTCGTGAAACTGCCATGCATTATCATAAATTTGTTTCAAATCCGTAATATACTTGTCGGCCTTTTTCATTTCAAAATGCCTGAATTCATAAGCCGGTTTTTGCCTGACCCAATTTGCAATTTTCCAAAATCTTTCCGGAAAAGGAACCGTTAGGTCAAGATGATTGGTTACCTGCTCAAAATATGATTCGAAACCATAATCTTCAAAAAACTTCTTGTAATAAGGCAAATGATAATTCATTCCAAAACTGGGATGCATAAATCCCTCAACCAGCAGGCCCCAAAAGTTATCATTTTCACCAAAATTTATCGGGCCATCCATTGCCTCCATTCCTTTACTTTTAAGCCATTCGACACACTTATCGAACATCATAAAAGCAGCTTTTTCATCATCAATACACTCAAAAAATCCCATCCCTCCTGTTGGCTGGTCAAAATTATATGCCTTCTTTTCATTCACAAAAGCGGCAACCCTTCCGAGCAGCTGATCATTCTCGTCTGTTAGTATCCAGCGGATTGCATCACCATGTGTATAAAAAACATTCTTGTTCGGGTCAAACACCGAATTGATCATATTATCGAGCGGACAAACCCAATAAGGGTCATTTTTATAAATAATATGGGCAACCTGGATAAACTTTTTGGCCAATGATTTATTGTTAACTTCAATCAGTTTCATAAGGTTTACTTTAAGACATTGAAAATTTAAAAGCTAATTTCCCCTAACCATCAAAATTTAAACATTTTTAACATCTAACGGTCTTTCTAGGGAAATAATCGATACAAATTTAAAATTAATTAAATAGAATCGGAAATTCAATTCAGATCACAGGAATCCGTTATTTCCAAGTATTTTCTAATTATATTTGCACTAACAAGTTAATTACCGCGTGAAAAAAATATACCTGCTCATCATTAAATCATACCTGGGGCCCCTGGTCATGACATTTTTCATTGCCTTATTCATACTGGTGATGCAATTTTTATGGAAGTATATTGATGACCTGGTTGGAAAAGGGCTGGAATGGTATTTAATAGCGAAACTCCTTTTTTATGCTTCGGCAACATTTGTCCCCCTTGCATTGCCCCTGGCCATTTTATTATCGTCGCTCATGACATTTGGTAACCTGGGCGAACACTACGAACTTGTTTCGATGAAAGCAGCCGGGGTTTCCTTGCAAAAAGCAATGAGGCCACTGATCGTTTTATCTATTTTAATCAGTTTACTTGCCTTTTATTTTTCAAATAATATTTTACCGATTGCCAATTTGAAATTCCAATCCTTGTATTACGACATAAGGGAGAAAAAGCTGGCATTCAACATCAAAGAAGGTATTTTTTACAGCGATCTCGATGGGTATACCATCAGGATCGGGAAAAAGGAAAGTGATGATATCCATATTCATGACGTCATGATTTACAATCATACCGACGGACTTGGAAATATTGATGTGACAGTAGCCAAATCGGGGAAAATGGAAACCACCCCTGATGGCAGATATATGATCTTCACCTTAATAGACGGCCATAATTATAAAGAAAAAATTGATGAACAGGGCCATCGGCAAAAAAGGCCGTTCGAAAGATCAGCTTTTGATGAGGAAGAAAAAAAGTTTGATTTGAAAGATTTCGAGTTAAGCAGGACCAATGAGGACCTCTTCAAAAAGTATTATATGATGCTGAATATAAAGCAGCTTAAAGAAACCATTGATTCGTTAAGAATAATGGATAATGAAAAATCAGCCGCTTTTGTAAGTTCATTCAATTCAAATTTAAAATATTACAATTCCATTGATACTGTAAAAATTACAAAATCAAAACCGGTAAAAATTGACAAGGATATTATTGCATCATTGAGTTCTGCAGACAAAGAAGAGCTCATCTCAAAATCTTTAGGGAGCGCAAAAAGCATTACAAATACCATCGATTACTCGAAAACAATTCACGAGCAAAATGTTGAATATTTGAATAAACACATCATTACCATTCACGAAAAATTCACGCTATCCTTTGCCTGCCTGATTTTGTTTTTTATCGGTGCCCCTATGGGAGCCATTATCCGAAAAGGTGGATTGGGGTTTCCGGTGGTTATATCTGTAATTTTCTTTATCATCTTTCATATTGCCTCAATAACGGGGAAAAAATACGTTTTAGCCGGAGTTTTAAGCCCGGAAATAGGGATGTGGATTGCCTCTGCGCTCTTACTGCCCATTGGTATTCTTCTAACGTATAAGGCTACCATTGATGCGCCGATACTCGATGCGGATGCCTGGCGCAAAGGGCTGAAATTCCTGATCAATATATTTGAGAAAAAAGATTGATAATCTGCATAAAATGATGAAAATCCTGTTTTTATGCAATAAGTTGCCATATCCTTCAAAAGAAGGTGGGGCGATGGCTATGAATATGATGATTGAAGGAATGCTGAAAGCAGGTCACTCGGTTCATGTTTTGGCAATTAATACAAATAAATACTTTTTTAATAAAAACGAAATTCCAGTTGATTATCGCAATAAAACCCATCTCGAAACAATCTATCTTGATCTTTCGCCCAGGCTCATAGAAGCCCTAAAATGCCTTTTGACCAATAAATCGTATCATGTTCAACGATTTATATCAACAGAATTTAAGCAAAAACTCAAGCAAATATTGCTCAACAACCAATTTGATATCATTCAAATTGAAACCATTTTTTTAACCCCCTATATCCCATTAATCAGGAAACATTCAGGGGCAAGTATCGTTTTGCGAGCTCATAATATAGAAAGCCTGATATGGAAACGTCTGGCCGGAAATACAAAAAATCCTTTCAAAAAATTTTACCTGAACCATCTTGCATCCACCCTTGAAAAATATGAAATCGATCACATTTCCCAATACGATGGAATTATTGGTATCTCAAAAATTGACACCCGCCATTACCAAAATTTAACGGCTGGGGAAATACCGGCTTTAACGGCCACATTTGGATTAAACATTGATGACTATTCATGCTCAAAAAACAAACATGAGAATCCATCCCTGGCTTTTATTGGAGCCCTTAACTGGTTGCCCAATTCAGAAGGATTGCATTGGTTTTTAAAAAATATATGGCCTGAAATCCGGCAACATTATCCGGACATTAATTTTTTCATTGCTAGCAAAAACATTCCTCAATGGTTAAGAAAATTTTCTTCTGAACAGATAAAACTTTTAGAATCTGTTGAAAATGCAAAAGAATTTATCGCTGCCCACTCGATCATGGTCGTACCTTTGCTATCTGGCAGTGGCATCCGTATTAAAATCATTGAAGGAATGGCGCTGGGAAAAGCTGTAATTTCAACTTCGGTAGGTGCCGAAGGGATTGAATATATTGAAGGAGAGAACATACTGATCGCCAACCATAAAGATGAATTTTTGCAAAGCCTGAAAAAATGCTTAACAAATATTGGGTTTATGGAACAGCTTGGAATAAACGCCCGAAAGAACATTGAAAAAAACTACAATGCAAATAATATTATCAAAGAAGTTGAATTATTTTATCAACAAATAATTAAAATATAAACAATCATATGAGCGACGATAAAAAAATAATTTTCTCGATGGTTGGGGTAAGCAAAACTTATCCCCCTTCAAAAACTGTGTTAAAAAATATATACCTGTCATTTTTTTATGGTGCAAAAATCGGAATTATCGGGTTGAATGGATCCGGGAAATCGAGTTTGTTGAAAATCATAGCCGGCCTTGATAAATCGATACAGGGGGAAGTTGTGTTTTCGCCAGGTTATGAGGTTGGCTATCTTGAACAGGAACCAAAACTCGACAACACAAAAACAGTGAAGGAGATCGTTCAGGAAGGGACCCAGGAAATTGTTGATATTTTAAAAAAATACGAAGAAATCAATTTGCGTTTTGCCGAACCAATGAGTGACGATGAAATGAATAAACTGATTGAAGAACAAGGCAAGATAACTGAACTGATTGAACAAAAAGATGGGTGGGAACTCGATTCAAAATTAGAACGGGCGATGGATGCCCTTCGCTGCCCCGAAGGTGATACCCCTATAAAAAATCTTTCAGGAGGCGAACGCCGCAGGGTTGCACTTTGCAGACTCTTGCTTTCGGAACCGGAAATTCTTTTGCTTGACGAGCCAACCAACCATCTGGACGCCGAATCCGTTGAATGGCTTGAGAATCACCTGAAAAACTATAAAGGAACGGTAATTGCGGTTACCCACGACCGTTATTTTCTGGACAATGTGGCCGGATGGATTTTAGAACTTGATCGTGGCGAAGGGATTCCCTGGAAAGGGAATTACTCATCCTGGCTCGAACAAAAAAGCAAAAGACTTGCCATGGAAGAAAAAACGGAAAGTAAACGGCGCAAGACCCTTGAGCGTGAGCTTGATTGGGTGCGAATGGCACCAAAGGCCCGCCATGCAAAATCAAAAGCCCGACTGGCTTCCTACGAAAAACTGCTGAACCAGGATGTGGGCCAGAAAGAGGAAAAACTAGAATTGTATATTCCAAATGGGCCGCGTTTGGGTAATTCTGTAATTGAAGCCAAACAACTCACAAAATCTTTTGGCGACAAACTGCTATTTGAAAATCTTGATTTCAGTCTGCCACCAGCTGGAATTGTTGGCATTATTGGGCCGAACGGAGCCGGTAAAACAACACTCTTCCGTTTGATTATGGGGATGGAAAAACCTGATAATGGCGAATTTAATGTGGGAGAAACTGTTAAAATCGGTTATATCGACCAGGCACATGCCGAAATCGATCCTGAAAAAAATGTTTGGGAAATCATTTCGGGGGGCAATGAAAATATCCAGCTCGGAAACAGAACCATGAATTCGCGGGCCTATGTCTCCCGTTTTAATTTCAGCGGAACGGACCAGGGTAAAAAAGCGGGTGTGCTTTCAGGAGGTGAGCGCAACCGTATGCATCTGGCCATGACCTTAAAACAGGAAGCCAATGTTTTGTTGCTCGACGAACCTACCAATGATATTGATGTGAACACCTTACGGGCTCTTGAAGAAGGGCTTGAAAATTTCGCGGGATGTGCCGTAATTATTTCCCACGACAGATGGTTTCTCGATCGCGTAGCAACTCATATTCTTGCATTTGAAGGAAACTCGCAGGTCACTTTTTTTGAAGGAGGATATTCTGATTATGAAGAAAACAAAAAGAAACGCTTAGGTGATGAATCTCCTAAACGAATCCGCTATCGAAAACTGAAAGCCGATTAATGCCCGAAAATAATGTTGCATATTTTGAATCCCCAATCGGGATCATTGAATTAAAAGCCAATGAAACACCCGAACGCAAGGGCGACCTTGACCCCGGGGCGGAACGCGCTTTGGGTGAATACG
>CAYNTB010000116.1:0-6859 GCA_964399905.1 uncultured Bacteroidales bacterium
TTACAAAGGAGCTGTGCAAATTTTACTTCGGCTTCAGTTGCCATTGTATAAGCCGTGCCTCTTTGTAGTTGTTCGGTCACAGCACCCACAATTGCGGGATGTGCGTGACCATGGATCAGAGAAGCCATGTTGTTCGCAAAATCGATTCTTTGGGTGTCATCATGATCGGTAACATGACAACCGGATGCATGAGCGGCATAGTGAGGGTATGGTTTTCGGAAAACAGTATTCCGACTAACTCCACCCGGGATTACTTCCAGGGCCTGGTTATAAATTTCTTCGTTTGAAATATTTGGTGTAAGCATTTGTTGGAATCTTAAAATATTTACAGGTATCTTATTTTAGATTATTTTTTATAAAGATTGAGTGTGGTACCTGTTTTTTCTTGTAAATATTCGAAAGATATCCCAGGCGCAAGTTCTTTTACAAACAGACCATTTGATGTAACATCAATAATTGCAAGATCTGTATAAATCCTGTTAACGATTTTCTTGCCAGTTAAAGGATAGGTGCATTCGTTAACAATTTTGGGTTCACCATCTTTGGTGGTGTGCTGCGTTATAACATATATGGTTTTTACACCGGCCACCAGGTCCATTGCACCACCAACTGCAGGTATGGCATTGGGCTCTCCAGTCGACCAATTTGCGAGGTCACCTTCGGCAGAAACCTGCATGGCACCTAAAACGCAAATATCAATATGTTTTCCCCTGATCATCGTAAAACTATCTGCATGATGAAAATAACAGGCTCCTGGTATCGCAGTAACATATTTTTTCCCTGCATTAATTAATTCGGGGTTTTCGTTACCGGCCTCAGGAATGGGTCCCATTCCCAGTAAACCGTTTTCAGTATGATAGATTACCTCCCGTCCTTTGGGAACAAATCCTGCTACCAATTCCGGGATTCCAATCCCAAGATTAACATATGCGCCATCGGGAATGTCAAGTGCTGCTTTTTGTGCCATTTCATTCCTGTTCCAACCTTTTTTCTGATCTGATGCTACCATGGATACCTCCTGTCTTCTTTAACGAGTTTCGATTCTTCAGCCGGATCTGATACCTGAACCACTTTTTTTACAAAAATCCCTGGTGTAACTATGCATTCCGGATCCAGGTCACCCAATTCAACGATGTTTTTGGCCTGAACAATACTTACTTCTGCCGCTGTACACATAATGGGCCCAAAATTCCGGGCTGTTTTATTGTAGATTAGATTTCCGTATCGGTCTGCTGATTTGCACTTTACAAGCGAAAAGTCAGCTCTGATACCATATTCCAATACATAGTCAGTTCCTTTAAAACTCCTGATTTCTTTTCCTTCTGCAAGAGGCGTATTTACCGAGGCAGGTGTGTAAAAGGCCGGAATTCCGGCACCGCCTGCCCTGATTCTTTCGGCCAACGTACCTTGTGGAACCAGCTCTAATTCAATCTCGCCATTTTTATATAATTCCGGAAAAACAGTTGAATTTGCGGTTCTTGGAAATGAACAAATCATTTTCTTCACTCTTTTGTGTTCAATAAGTGCAGCCAATCCAACATGACCACTTCCGGTATTATTACTAACAACTGTTAGGTTTTTTGCGCCCTGGTCAATCAGCGCATGAATTAACTCAATAGGGCTTCCGGCTTCACCAAAACCACCGATCATTATGATTGCTCCATCAAAAATATCTGCCACGGCGGCCTGGGTTGAACTTATAATTTTATTTATCATCCTGATTTTTTAAATGAATATCAAAGTCTTATTTTTTATTTTTTTTATCAATTGAAGCGTTAAGTTTTTGTTCGATTTGGTTTAATTCACCTTCGAAGAAGTACTGGTCGGTATCAAATGGCTTAAGTTTCTCAACGGTATTCTCATGCTCATCATATTTTGCAAGAAATACTTTGTCCATCCATTCCATGTTTCTGCTTTCATTAAATTTCAATGCATAGGCTTTTTTGCCATTAACTTCTAAGGTTCCTAATATCGAAGTTTTACCAGCCGAGGAAGTCATGGTAATATATCTGGATGGCCTGTTGATCGATGCAAGAGATCGATAAACTTTGCTGAAGACTTTATTTAACTCAGCAAGCGGTACGGTAAAATAATGATGTTCACCTGTTGGACGGGCACAATACATTGAGTGGAACCCAATTGACAGCATGGCAAAAATATTCCCGAGATCAATCCAGTTTTGAGCAGAACGATCGATGTCAACTTTTCCATTCTCATCGGTATATAAGCTGATGTGGTTCATTACCGGGCTTTGGCTTTTTACGACAACCCCATGTGCCTTAAGCCGTCGGATGGCTGCTATTGTTGTAGGGTTCAGAAGTTCTCGTGGTGTTGAAAAATGCGACATCCAAACAACCTGAACTCCATGATCTATTAATTTCCCAAACAAATCAAATACTTTATTATATTCCGGACTGATGAACATGCCCGGTTCAAAAGTCAGAGCTCTTGAACCAATACGTATGGTTCTTACGTGCATCAGCTCAGGGTCTTCAATAATTGGAAGTAAATATTGCTCCAAACGTTCAAATGGCATGTAACCGGCATCACCACCTGTTAGCAGCATATCACTAACTTCTTTGTGTTTTTTAATATAATCGTGAACCGGTTTAATTTCATTTTGAATAAACATATCTTCATCGCCTCTTACCTGGGCATGACGAAAACAGTAAGTGCAAAATGAGAAGCAACTTTGGGTTGTTTTGTCAAAAATTAACTGGCACTGTGGGTATTTATGCTGACTTCCTTCCAGTAATTCGATTTCGCAATTCTCATTTTCAAACGAAGGCCGATTCAATTTTTGTTTGCCGTCATGAGGGTTTGTTCTTTCCATATAATCGGCAACAATTTTATTTCTTTCCGAATCACTTTTAGCTTCCAGGTACAATTTTGTAGCATCAGCTTGTATCATGCCTGGTTGCGGAAATACCAATTGAAAAACTTTATCATTTGTAAAGTCGTTCCAGTTAATAGAATTGAGCACATGTTTTGTTACCATAAAACGATAAACTTCAATAAAAAGCTCACGTTCTTTCACGTAGCCAATCTCAATTCCATTTTGACTTAATGTTTCAACAATTTCTCTGAACCCTTGCAAACCAATATATTTATTTTTAGTTGTAAACATAAATTTTGTGGTTTCCATCAATCCCGAATATTGCGGATAATTGGTCTGGATTCTTGTAAGCAGCCCTGGAGGGAGCAGGTTTTCATTTTTAATGATGGACCTGATATCATCAGAATATTGATAGCGGTTCATCATATCATTTACATCTGATAATTCGATGTTCATTATCTTTTTTGAATGGGTCGACGCTTTCTCAGTTACGGGAAATACTGATACACTTGATTTTGTCATTGTTATATATTTTTAGTTTCGTGATTTAAAATTTAACAGGAGCCTATGTGTTTTTTGTACAAAATTATCATATTTACTACCTGGTTCAAAGAACATTATGTGTTTAATTTTTTCTGTTTTTGATAACAGTTTAAATACTGTTAATCATTGATGAAGAGGTAAAGAATGTAATTCTTTGAGGATATTGGTTGGTGGGATAAAACTATGAAGAAGACCAGTTTTTTCTCCTTGTTTTAACTTTTTCGTGATACACACAACTGACGAAATCTTGGAGCGCCAATAATACAACTCTTTCCTGGCTTTGATTAGAAAGAGAAATATTCGATTTCTTTATCATAATTGAATAAAATTTAGGTGTTTCTTTGAAGCCTTAATTTAAACATCAAAGATATAAAACAAAAAATATCAATTTGCATCTGCTATATTATTTTTACTCATTCTATCTAACTAAATTTTAATAATTTTGCAATTTAGAATAAGATAAAGATTTTGCTTAAGAAAAGATTAGATCATCAGGCATTTAAAATTATTTCCGAAACTGTTACAGAATTGGGGGTAGAGGCGTGGCTTATTGGCGGTTTTGTCAGAGACCTTTTTCTTGATCGGGATTCGAAAGATATTGATGTTGTCGTTTTGGGCAGTGGGGAGGCGGGCAAGTACCTGGCACGGAAAAATTGAAGTGGCAAGAAAAGTAGCGTCAAGATTGGGGAAATCAAGCCAGGTAAAATATTTTAAAAATTTTGGGACAGCCATGCTCAAAATTGCCGATATGGAGGTTGAATTTGTAGGGGCACGGAAGGAATCATACCGGCATGATTCTCGAAAACCAGTAGTTGAAACCGGAACACTGGTAGATGATCAGAACAGGCGTGATTTTACAATCAACGCAATGGCTTTTAGCCTGAATCATGACAAGTTCGAAGAACTGATAGATCCATTTAACGGATTGCAGGATTTGCATGACAAAATAATCAGAACACCACTGAATCCCGACATTACTTTTTCGGATGATCCGCTCCGGATGATGCGTGCAATTCGATTTGCTGCTCAATTAAAATTTGAAATTTATGATGAAACTTTCGATGCCATTAAAAGAAATGCTAAACGAATTGAAATAGTATCGAAAGAAAGGGTAAATGATGAACTGAATAAAATTATTTTATCCGATAAACCATCAAGAGGGTTTAAATTGTTGGATGAGTCTGGGTTATTAGCATTGATATTCCCACAGTTTATGGATTTGAAAGGATCCGAAATTATTGACGGGAAAGGCCATAAAAATAATTTTTACCACACTTAGCAGGTGCTTGACAATGTTGCTAAAAAATCGAATGATTTATGGCTCAGGTGGGCGGCTTTATTGCATGATATTGCTAAACCGGCAACAAAAAAATTTGACCCTAATATTGGGTGGACCTTCCATTCGCACGAATTTTTAGGTGCTAAAATGGTGCCTAAAATATTCAGGCAAATGAAGCTTCCGATGAATGAGAAAATGGAATTTGTAAAGAAAATGGTTTTATTGCATTTAAGGCCCATCGTACTCGTTCAGGATATTGTAACAGATTCGGCAGTACGTCGTTTGCTTTTTGAGGCCGGAGATGATATTGATGATTTGATGATGTTATGTGAAGCCGATATTACCTCAAAAAATCCCGTTAAGGTTCGTCAGTATTTTAAAAATTTCGAATTGGTAAGGGAAAAACTCATTGAAATAGAAGAAAAGGACAGGATTCGCAACTGGCAACCTCCGATTTCGGGCGAATTGATCATGGAGACCTTTAATATAAAACCAAGCAGGGAGGTTGGGATTATTAAAAATGAAATCCGTGAAGCAATTTTAGATGGAGTGATTGCTAATAATTTTGAGGAAGCATTTTTGTTGATGCTCCGCAAAGGGCGAGAGATGGGTTTGAAAGATGAAAAACCCAAATCATGACCGATTCCTCTAAAAGCTTGATTGTGATTGCAGGGCCTACGGCTGTTGGAAAAACTGATTTTGCGATCAGGCTTGCCAAAAAACTTCAAACCGAAATTATCTCAGCCGATTCCAGGCAAATGTATGCTGAACTGACGATCGGAACTGCTAAACCAAAGGTCGAACAATTAGAAGAAGTCAAACACCATTTTATTGGAAATTTATCAATAAACGAATACTATAACGCGGCCCGTTTTGAGGTCGAAGTGTTGGCTTTATTGGATAAGTTATTCATGAAGTATGACCAGGTTGTAATGGTTGGTGGTTCGGGGCTGTACATTGATGCTGTTTGTCAAGGAATCGACGAACTTCCTGATGCTGATCAAAAATTGAGACACGAATTAAATCAAATCTATAAAAAAGAAGGAATTGATAAAATTCGGGAAAAGCTTCAGCAATTGGACCCTGAGTTTTATGAAATTGTAGATCAATCAAATCCATTAAGAATGATCCGTGCATTGGAAGTTTGCATTACGACCGGCACTAAGTACTCATCTCTCAGAACCAACAGTAAAAAGCAACGTAATTTCAGGGTAAGCAAAATAGCGTTGAATATTGAGCGTTCACAATTGATTGAGAGAATTAACAATCGGGTGGACCAAATGCTTTCTGAAGGATTGCTCGAAGAAATAAATTCATTGAAAGCATATAAAAATTTGAATGCATTAAATACTGTGGGCTATAAGGAGTTTTTTGAATATTTTTCAGGAAAGATGACTTTGGAAGATACCATTGAGAAAATAAAAACCAATAGTCGCAGGTATGCTAAAAGACAGCTTACCTGGTTTCGGAAAGATAAAAGTTATCGTTGGTTCGAACCTGAAGAATTTGATGAGGTATTGCAGTATTTGAATTATGAATGATATTCGATAAGCCCTTCCATGGGTGCTTTGCGAATGGCTGAAATCTTTATTCCTAAATCATGGGCTGCTTCATTTAAAATGTCTGCAAAAATGAAAGCAATTGAGCCTACAAACTTTATTGGCATTTCCTCATAGTGTTCATATTTGCATATATTTTGCTCGAAAAAATCATGAAAAGAAGAATACACCAGTTCATGTAAAAAATCGGTTTTAATATGATTCAGAATGAAAGGGGCTAAAGATGCGAAAAATTTCACAGGGCTATCTGTATTGTAAATCTGTTTTAATATATATTCAAATGAATAGTTATACTCACTGTCAAATATTTTTTTAATGTCAGCCGGCATTTCGTTTTTTAAGTAGGATGCAATTAAACGTTTACCCAAATTGCTTCCGCTTCCTTCATCTCCAAAAAAATAGCCCACCGAAGGGATATTGTGCGTGATATTTTTTCCGTTATACACCGCCGAATTGGAACCTGTACCCAGAATGGCAGCAATCCCGGCTTGCTTGCCAAATAATGATCGGGCAGCACCCAATAAATCATGATTAATTTCAATTTTCGCATTCTTAAAGCCTTTTCGCAGGGAGCGGTAAATTATATTTTGATTGGTTTCAGTTGAACAACCCGAACCATAAAAAAATATGCTTGAGACTTCA
>CAYNTB010000117.1:0-2394 GCA_964399905.1 uncultured Bacteroidales bacterium
AATCAATATTGTTGCTTAGGAATAATCTTATTGATACATATTGATTGATTCTATATAAGTATCGAATATTGTAAATAAAACAAAAATGCAATACATTTATGTATCTAAAATGTATCGATAAAATGAACACTCCAGCTATTCCGACCCCCGACACCATTCCTGTGAATTACATATGGTTGTATATACTGTTAGTTCTAACTTTTATCCTTCACCTGGTTTTGGTTAATCTGGTGCTGGGTGGCAGTTTGTTGGCACTCTGGGATCAATTTAAAAGGAAACCAGGTTCTGAACTGACAAAGAATTTGCCCATTATGGTGGCTCTTGCCATAAATCTGGGCATACCTCCCTTACTTTTCTTGCAGGTTTTGTATGGGAATTTTTTTTATACCAGTTCAGTTTTAATGGCTTTTTTCTGGATTTTGGTGATCCCGGTTTTAATACTCTCATACTATGCAACCTATGTGTTCGTAAAGCAAAAAGATAAACTGCCGTTTTGGTCCAAATTAGCATTGATGTTCTCTGTGCTATTTTTATTCTTTATCACATTTATGTTTGTCGATAATACCATTTTATCACAAACTCCGGGGAATTGGACAAATTACTTTGTTCATAAAAGTGGCACCTATTTGTTATGGGCTGACTCAACACTCTGGCCAAGAATTTTACATTTTGTTTTAGCCTCAATTGCCATTGCGGCTTTAGGAAAGGCTCTGTTTATTAAATATTCAAAAAAAGCAAAATCTGAAATAAAGGCTGAAGCCATAAAAAAATCACTTAAAATTGTGGCCTGGGCCACTTTGGTCCAATTTGCAGCCGGTATCTGGTTTTTATTATCCTTGCCCGGACCTGTAATGAAACTGTTTTTGGGGGCAGAACTGATGCCCACCTTCCTCATGGCTCTTGTGTTGCTTATTGCATTTGCTATTCTTTATTTCAGTTTTACCGCAAAGCTAAATTTAACCTTAATATTCAGCTTAGTGGAAGTGATGGTGATGTGTATTGTACGTGAACTATTACGAATCTATTATTTAAGTGATATTTTTCATCCGTCCAGTTTGCAAAATCAACAACAGAATTCACCTTTCATTGTTTTTTTGCTTGTTTTCATAACTGGTATTCTGATAATATTTTATATGATAAATCGAGCACAAAAACCTAAAAATCCAACATCATGAATTATCCAATCTGGTATTTGCCTGCCTCCGGCGGAGGTTTATTGATTGCTATCATTGCAATTCTTCATACAGTTGTTGCCCATTTAGCGGTAGGTGGTGGGCTTTTTCTGGTTTTGACAGAACGAAAGGCACATAAAACAAAAGATGTAGGTTTGTTGGAATATGTTAAAGCACATACCTGGTTTTTCCTGTTGCTAACGATGGTATTTGGGGGGGTAAGCGGAGTCGGCATCTGGTTTATCATTTCGCTGGTCAGCCCCGGAGCTACATCTTCTCTTATTCATAATTTTGTTTTCGGATGGGCCATCGAATGGGTCTTTTTCATTGGAGAAATTGTGGCTCTCCTCATTTATCATTATCGTTTTGATAAAATGAAACCAGATGACCATATGAAGATTGGCTGGTTATATTTTATTTTTGCATGGTTGAGCTTGTTTGTTATCAATGGCATTTTGGCTTTTATGCTGACTCCGGGTCAATGGTTGCAAACCGGTAATTTTTGGCAGGGTCTTTTTAATCCCGGATTTTTACCTTCATTGCTGTTCCGCACTTCAATCGCTTTCATTTTTGCCGGAGTATTTGGTTTGATAACTGCTTCTTTTCTGAAGGACAAAGAATTAAAAAACAGGATTATAAAATATTGTGCCCGGTGGATGTATTACCCTTTGGGTTTATTAATTGTTACCGGAATTTATTATTCAAATATACTTAACCCACAGGCTTTTGAAAATGTCTTTCATTTCAATCCCGAAAGTAATTTATTCATTAATATCTTAATATTCTCAAGTATTGCATTGTTTGGTTTGGGTCTCTTTACCCTGGTCAGGTTGCCGGGTTTTATCCAAAAAGCCCTGGCATTTTTATTGGTAATAATTTGTTTCTCCTGGATGGGAGGCTTCGAATATTTGCGGGAAATTGCCCGAAAACCATACGTGATTTACGGGTATATGTATTCAAACGGAATTAAAGTTGATCAGGTAAAAACCATTAATGAATCCGGTTTTTTACAACTCGCAAACTGGTCTGAAATTAAGGAAGTAAATGATGAAAACTTACTGCAAGCCGGAGCGGAAATCTTTCGGTTACAATGCATGGGCTGTCATAGTATTAGCGGATATAATGCCATGATCCCTTTGATTGATAATTTAACAGAGCGCGGACTGGAGGCTCAACTTACGGGCATGGGTAAAGTGAATACTTATATGCCGCCATTCGTGGG
>CAYNTB010000117.1:2404-2923 GCA_964399905.1 uncultured Bacteroidales bacterium
CGGCAGCATTTCCTAAGACAGAATATCAAAGATGTATCGTTCATCAAGTGCGAAATACCTTGAAATATGTTCCAGATAAAGACAGAAAAGCATTTGCCACAGATTTGAAAACGATATATCAGGCAGCGGATGAAAAGAAAGCTTTGGCAGCTTATATGTTTCAAACATTGTTAGGAAAGGAAAAAAGAGAATTTCAGGCTTTTGAGCCTACACAATTCCCGTTAGAGGTTCCTAAATTTGATCAGGAAAAGGATCAATATGTTTTAATGGTATGGAACGATTTGGGGAAGCACTGTATTTCAGACAATGAAAAATATTTTTCGTTTTTACCTCCCGCAAATACTTTTAATGCACAATTATTCAAGAGAGGGCAAAAACCCGAGTTAATCACTACTGATGTATTATTAACCTATGAGGTGGAAGAAGGCAACAGTCATCCTGAAGAACGCTCAAAGTTTTGGGAATATTCCAAACAAATTTTTGGCGTTCAGGTGCCGGTTCCTAAAGGGCTAAAAGGAA
>CAYNTB010000117.1:2988-6855 GCA_964399905.1 uncultured Bacteroidales bacterium
TTAATCATTTTGCAGCAGAGTTATTCCCGGCTTTACCCTATCGGGAAGATCAACACTACAATCCGTTCCCCTTGTATACCATTAAAGCATATGAGAAATCCTCCGGTAAGCTTTTAATTGAGACCAAAGCTGTTGCTCCGGTCTCAACAGAGATGGGTTGTTTAAATTGCCATGATGGTGATTGGGCATGGAATGGAGTTTCAGGGGTTTCAGACGAAACTGCTGAAAATATCTTAGCCGTGCATGATAGATATAATGGCACCACTTTGTTGGAAGATGCCAAAAATGGCAAGCCCAAATTATGTCAGTCCTGTCATGCCGATCCGGCTGTTGGAGCTCCGGGCAAACCCGAAGTTCTTAATTTTTCATCAGCAGTGCATGGCTTCCATGCAAACTATTTATCGGATATGGATCACCAGGCTTGCAATTTGTGTCATCCGTCGCGCATCGAAGGAAATACGACCTGTTTCCGTGGACGACATGTAAAAACCGGCATCAATTGCACGGAATGTCACGGCAGGCTCGAAGATCACGCATTAAGCCTTTTAACAGGACAATCATCCAAAAAAGCAGCAGCACGACTCTCAGCTTCGCTTATTCCTTATTGGGTTAATGATAAAAGCACGATCAATCCACGAACCCCATGGTTAATTGAGCCTGATTGTAAATCATGCCATACTCATTTTAATATTAGAGAAGATAAATATTCCGGGACTTCATTTAATGCATGGGTTTCAGGTTTTAATGATCTATATCGAAACCGAACAGATGAACAAGGCGTAATGTGCATTGCCTGTCATGGATCAACACATGCCGTTTATGGAGCCGAAAACAAATTCGGGAAGCAACGTGATAATATGCAGCCTCTACAATATCAGGGAATGGCAGGAACAATCGGAACCCATCAGAATTGTAAGGTTTGTCATATAAAGGAAATGAATGTAAATGGACATCACCGGAATCAAACAATGCGAAAAAATATTGCTGCCATTGTGGAAGATTGATCCTTTTCGTTTGATCTTTTTTATCCGGCAAGTGAGGTGCCGATCAGTGAGCCGATACCATAAGTAATGGCGGCTGCCACTAATCCGAACAGCACTTGTCTGAAACCCGAAAACCAGACGTTTTTTCCGGTAAACAAAGTGATGGCGGCCCCGATCATAAAGAGTCCGATGGTACTTGCAATCACACTCCAGACAATGGCCTGGTATCCTTGCATAAAAAAGAAGGGGAAAACCGGAATAATTGCCCCAAAAGCGAAAAGCACAAAGGAATATATTGCAGCTTCAAGAGGTGACCCTTCAATTTCATCAACATTGATCCCCAGCTCTTCTTTGACTAATACCTCATGGGCTTTTTCTTTATCCTGCATCAATTCAACCGCCATTTTATGGGCTTGCTCTTCAGGAATACCCTTGGCCATATAAATTAAAGCCAGTTCCTGTATTTCACCCTCGGGGTTTGCAATTAATTCCTCCATTTCGAGTTGCATCTGGTTTTCGTTGAGCTCCTGGGAACTTTTAACCGAGATCCATTCACCCAATGACATGGAGAGCGCACCTGCAAGCAGACCTGCAATTCCGGCCAACAATACGCCATTTTGACCCTCGGTAGCTCCGGCAACTCCCATTACTAAACTGAAGTTGGAAACCAGCCCGTCGTTGCCTCCTAAAACCGCGGCCCTCAAAGCATTTCCCCCTACCGAACGGTGTCTGCTTTCGAATTTGGCCAGGTGGCTCCCTGAAAAATCACTTTTGTTCTCCAGTACAGCCTGTAAAATACGAACATGGTTGTGTTCAGTCCCGTCGGGGGAGGTGTTATTGCTGTTTTTTGCAGAAACTATGGCTTTTGAAATGCTTTTTTCCGTTTCCATCAACACGCCCAACACAAAGTTGTATCCAAATGTTTTCCCAATGGCATTAAGTATTTTTGCCCTGAAGGAGGGTGCAGGTAGGTTGAGTTGGTTTCCGGTGGTATTCGATTTTATAAATGCATCGGCATGACTTAATTCAATTTCACTCATTTGCCTGTAAACGTTTGCAATAAGCTGGTCCGGTTCATGTTCGGCCAGTTTTGCATACAAATATGAAGCATCAATTTCAGTCTGAATATTTTGTTGTTTCAGAGCCATTTTTTTCGTTTGAAATAAAGTAACATAATGGCGGCAACTATAATCATGACGCCCCACATAATAAAATAACTGTATTTAAAATGTAGTTCGGGGAGAAAGTCGAAATTAGTGCCATAGATACCCGCAAGAAATGTGAGCGGAATAAAAATCGCAGCAAAAATGGTTAGCACTTTCATAACTTCATTCATGCGGTTGCTTACACTGGCGGGATAAATATTCAAATAATCGGATAATACTTCACGAGAGGTTGAGAGTGTGTCGACACTGTGCATTACCAAATCATCCAGATCTTTAATGAAAGGTTTAGTTTTTTTGCTGATCAGATTCGTTTCAACCTTTTTAAGTTTATTCATAATTTCGATGACCGGTCGGGTAACTTTTAAGAAAAAACTAATTTCTTTCTTAAAGGTGTAAATTTCCTGAAGTGTCGATTGACTGGCCTTTTCAATGATTTGTTCTTCCAGGTCTTCGATTTGTTCGCCTATTCTTTCGATAGCATAAATGTAATTATCGACAATGGTATCCATCAAAGCATAAGCCAGATAATCGCAACCATGATTTCTGATCCTCCCTTTCATTTTTCGGATACGTTCGCGCACCGGTCCGAAAACATCACCGGGTTGTTCCTGGAAAGTAATGATATAATTTTCTCCGATGATGATACTGATTTGTTCGGAGATTATTACTTTTTCTTTGTCATCATATTTGAGCATTTTTAATACGATGAAAATTTGAGCGTCGAACTCTTCCATCTTGGGTCTTTGTCCGGTGTATAATACATCCTCTAACAATAAGGGGTGTATTTCAAAATTTTCACCGATTTGCTGAACCATATCCGTATCATGAATTCCATAGAGATTAATCCATGTTATCGAATCTGTATGTTTATACCTGAAACACTCCGATACATCTTTAGGCTCAAATTCAATCAGATTATCCTGATTGTAATCAATCACCGTAAGACGGGGTTTATCCATCTTTTGCTGGCCGATAAAAATAAGAGAACCCGGAACCGTTCCTTTATTTTCTATCCGGTGTTTAAAAAATCTGGCCATTTTTATGGGTTTTGCTACAATTGTCATCAAGCTAGTTTAATCAATGAATTTTTTATTGTATGAATTCACAAACAGTATATTCCCCAGATCATCGTAGCCTTTGAAAAACTCGTTTCCGTTGCGGTTGGAAATTTCTTCCCTAAACCCCATGATTGTAAGGGCTGCGTTTTTTGAATAATCGTTTATGATTGATTTAGAAGAGATATCTTCTTTTTGAATGATGATCTCAATGTTGTTTGAGGTAATTGGCAGTCTTCCGCTTAATACCAGATCATCCATTCTTTTACTCACTTCTTCAAATTCGGTGGCTTTACAAATATCGAATATTTTGATATTGCTTTTTTTCCAGTCGGGATGTCCAAGAATAATAAAACTAAGCAAAATCATCAGGTTTGCATTGTCTTCGTCGATGGTCTTTATCCAAATGTGAATACCGTTTTTATAATGAATGGGTTTACGGCTGGATGCAAGGATACACACATCGAAGCTGCCGGTGCTCACCAATTTAAAGTTGTCCAGAATGTCGTCAAGTTCTTCCGGTTCTTCCTTGTCGTATTCAAAAATCACCATATTATTTTCCATCCCTGCAATTCCCGGAATTTGTATAGCCTGGGCAATGGCGTTGGGAAAAAACAGTCATGATATTCTCGTGCTGCTTTTTGCGGCGGGACTTGCCGGGAT
>CAYNTB010000118.1:0-6849 GCA_964399905.1 uncultured Bacteroidales bacterium
GGGATTCTTAAACTTAAATTCAAGAAAATGCAAATCGATGGATTGGTTGCATCAGCAGGTTTTGAATCATTTAATATCAATGAACCTGCCAGCGAACAAATTACCGAATTTGCCAAAGAAAAAGGAATTGACCTTTCAAAACATAAATGCCGCTTATTCAAAACCGAAGATTTTGATAAATTTGACAAAATTTTTGCTGTGGATTCTGCAAGTTATCGCGACATCCAATTTTTTTCCAGAAGCGAAGAAGACATTAAGAAAGTTAAATATCTTTTAAGTGTTATAGATGGCAAAAATCGTTCATTGCCCAAATTATTTTTAGAAGGCAGAAAAGGTCTTGAAAAAATGTACGATCTTGTAAACGAAGCCTGCGACATAATCGCTAACCAAATCATTAAATAACAGCCTGAAATTGAAAAGCAATCTAATTGAAGTTCCTGATGCCAAGGTGATTGAGCAGGCACACGACCGGATAAGAAATTATATTCACAAAACACCGGTTCTGTCGTCAAAATATATTAACGATATTTTTAGTGCCAACATTTATTTTAAATGCGAAAATTTTCAAAAGGTAGGAGCTTTTAAATCGAGAGGTGCAGTTAATGCCGTGATGTCGCTCTCCGAGGATCAGCTTAAATACGGAGTATGCACACATTCATCCGGTAATCATGCCCAGGCACTTGCACGTGCCGCCAAAATTAGAAATACAAAGGCCTACATCGTTATGCCCAAAACGGCTCAAAAGGTTAAAATTGCCGCTGTTAAACACTATGGAGGCGAAATTACATTCTGTGAGCCCACACTTGCTGCCAGAGAAGAAGCAATACAACAGCTAATGGATAAAACATCCGCAGTTAATATACATCCTTATAATAATGTTATCATTATTGCAGGACAGGCAACAGCAGCTAAAGAACTTATTGAACAGCAAAAAAATCTCGATATTATTATGGCTCCTGTTGGAGGAGGCGGATTGATTAGCGGAACAGCCCTGTCGGCAAAATATTTTTCGCCAAATACAACAGTCATTGCCGGCGAACCCGATAATGCCAACGATGCTTACCATTCCTTTTATAAAAAAGAAATTATTCCATCTGTTAATCCTATCACCATAGCTGATGGGCTATTAACTTCTTTGGGTTCAATTACTTTTCCCATTATTTTAGAGAATGTCTCTCAAATTGTAACGGCGAGTGAATCGGCCATCATTGAAGCCATGAAACTGGTTTGGGACCGCATGAAAATCATCATTGAACCTTCTTCGGCGGTGCCACTGGCAACATTGCTGGAGAACAAATTTGATTTCAAAAATAAAGAGGTTGGGATCATACTTTCAGGAGGCAATGTTGATCTCGCAAATTTACCCTGGAAATAAATGGAACGGGACGAACATAATGGTTCTTTATATCTGATCCCAACAGGCATGGGAGCATTGGATTATGAAAGGATTTTCCCCGAATTTAACCGAAAAATCATTCTGAATATCAAAGATTTTATTGTAGAAGATATTCGCTCAGCCAGGAGATTTTTAAAAAGCATAGGTTACCCCGGAAATTTTGATGATGTGAGTTTTCGGATTTTAGACAAGCACACCAAAGAAGAAGATACGGTCGATTATCTGAAACCACTTCAAAAAAATAAACCCATGGGGCTGATGTCGGAAGCAGGCGTTCCCTGTTTGGCAGATCCGGGAAATATCATTGTGAAAAGTGCCCATCGTTTTGGTTTTAAAATTGTTCCATTAATCGGACCCTCATCCATTCTTCTGGCCCTGATTGCGTCAGGTTTTAACGGCCAGAATTTCAGTTTTCTGGGTTATCTGCCCGTTAAAACGCCCGAAAGAGTGAAAAAAATTAAGGAAATGGAAATGCTTGCCCAAAAATCAAGGAAATTGAATTGCTTGCCCAAAAAACAGGTCAAACATTCATATTTATCGAAACGCCCTATCGCAACCTTCAACTTTTTACATCAATCATCAACCATTGCCAATCAGAAACGATGCTTTGTCTGGCAACAGACCTCACCCTCAAAACTGAGAATATAAAGAGTAAAACAATAGCTGCCTGGAAAAATTCAGATCCAGATATCCATAAAAAACCAACGGTATTTCTAATATCAGCTTAGATTAATGATGGTGGTGATCTGGTCCATGTGCATGCCCATGACTCAGTTCTTCTTTTGTAGCTTCCCTGATCTCAATAATTTCTCCGGTAAAATGTAAGTGCTGATCTGCCAGGGGATGATTAAAATCCATTTTTACCTTTTGATCGGTAATTTCCAAAACCAGGCCGTTTAATGGATGGCCCTGTTCATTCTGCATCGGTATTATTTTCCCGACTTGTAATAGTTCTTCATCAATTTCTCCGTCCACCTCAAAAATACTCTTGTCCAAATCAACAACAGCCTCTTCATTACGTTCACCATAACCTTCTTCCGGACTTAAACCAAAAGCAAAATTATCACCAACGGCTAAACCTTCGAGGTTTTTTTCAAAAACAGGCAACAATCCCCCTATACCGAACAGATAAACAAAAGGCTTTTCTTTCTCAACCTTTTGAACCAACTCCCCGTTTTCATCATTTAACTTTAATTCGTACGTCAAGGAAACCACCTTGTTTTTTGAAATTTTCATCTGAGTGCTTTTAATGATACAATATTTTAGCGTATAGTGCTTTTTTTTAGTTGCCGCAAAGGTACAATCTATTCTTTTGTTAAAAAAATATCCCCTAATTTGTAATGATTTTTAATTAATTTCGTCTTTACAAATATACTTGTCCATTAAATTATCATTATTTTGAACACAGAGATTTTAACCATCGAACACCTTTCCAAGCATTATGGAAAACTTAAGGCTGTTGACGATTTATCATTAACGATTGAGAGAGGAAACATCTACGGCATTCTGGGACCAAATGGAAGTGGAAAAACAACCACACTGGGCATTATATTAGATGCCATAAATGCAAGCAAAGGCAGTTATAAGTGGTTCGGCAATAAACCTTCAAAAGCCGATCGAAAGAGAATCGGGGCAATCCTGGAAACGCCCGTCTTTTATCCCTATTTAAGCGGCACCAAAAATCTCGAAATCATTGCTGATATTAAAGGAGCCTCTTACTCAGAAATACCTGATGTTTTGGCGATGGTGGATCTTACCAAAAGGAAGCACAGCAAATTCAAAACTTATTCGCTGGGGATGAAACAAAGATTGGCAATTGCTGCCGCACTCATCGGAAGCCCCGAAGTTTTAATTTTAGATGAACCAACCAATGGATTGGATCCACAAGGTATTGCCGAAATCCGCAACCTGATCAAAAAAATAGCTAAAGAAGGAATCACCATTGTCCTGGCCAGCCACCTGCTTGACGAGGTTCAAAAAGTATGCACTCATGTTGCAGTGCTCGAAAAGGGCAAAAAATTATTTGCCGGAAAAGTTGATGAGGTATTAAGCGATTCGGTACTGGTAGAAATCGCCGGCCCCGATATGGATAAAATTGAAGATATTTTATCCAAATCTGACCTGATCAATAAATTTTCAAAAGAAGATCAACTGTTCATTATCGAGCTTAACAATGGAATAAACAGTTCTCATTTAAACAAGTTTTTGCTTGAACAAGGGGTTGATGTTTCACATATTTCGAACAGAAAGAAAAGTTTAGAAAAATATTTTTTAGAATTATTAGCTGATACAAATGATAAGACTTCTTAAAATAGAATTTAAAAAAGTAAGTAACAATAAGGCATTTTGGATACTTCTGGGTTTATATGCACTGATTTTAGGCACAATCTTTTTTGGTGTTCAGACCGTTGTTAACGAAATAATGGTTGATGCAGGCAAAAAAGCACCGATACCCGTCACCAAAATTTCATTGTACGAATTCCCGAACATCTGGCACAATCTGACCTACCTTGCAGGTTATTTTAAAATTATCCTTGCCATTATCGTTATCATCTTTATTACAAACGAATATTCCTATCGAACCATCCGTCAAAATATTATTACCGGTCTTTCAAGATGGGATTTTTTACTCTCAAAGCTTTTAATGGTGATTGTAATCAGTATTGCCGCCACCTTATTTTTATTCATTATAGGGATAATCCTGGGCTTTACAAATACTGCGGAGGTTAAATTCTCGATGATGTTTGAGAACCTGGTATTTGTATTTACCTACTTTCTGGAAACATTCGCTTTCCTCGTTTTTTCATTGCTCCTGGGAATACTGGCAAAGCGATCAGGCATTACAATTGGTATACTTTTTCTCTATTTCTATATCATTGAGAAGTATATCAATTATAAACTTCCTGACAACTGGGGAGATTTTCTGCCACTAAGAGCTATTGGGAAACTCATTGATATCCCGAATACTTCATTAATGAAAATCTTTGGATTGAATTTCAGGGAGTTCGTGGCCGTGCAAGATGTAATTGTTGTATTGGCTTATTCTGCTTTATTTATCTACCTGATGTACTTAACCTTAAAGAAAAGAGATCTTTGATATTTGCTTTATTCTTGTTTGAATAAATGAGCCGAAATATTTGAAGAATATTTCAGTTTGATCATGGTTTTACCACACACCATCCAATCCTGATTCCTGATTAACAGACGACAATTCTTTTTAAATTCATTACAATCCCTCCATAAATCTAATAAGGCATTTTAATTATGGCCTCAAAATATAACATTATATCAAAAAATAAATTATATTTGAAAAGCAAAGACTAAATAATGCGAGATAAATTTAAGGTTAAAAAGCAGGAAACTTTTGAAGATTTTAAAATTGGTTATTCCAAAAGAATTTTCGACATTATTTTTTCAATATTCGCACTTATCATACTCACCCCGGTATGGATACTGACCATTATATTCATAAAACTTGAATCTAAAGGGCCTGTCTTTTATATTTCACGAAGGGTTGGAACTGGTTACGATATTTTTGAATTTTATAAATTCAGGTCGATGTATGTCGGTTCTGCCGATAAAAGGGCTGAACTATCAGAATTAAACCAATATTTAATTGATCAGCATAAAAACGGAACAAATTATTCGAAACCTGAAAAATGCAAGGACTGTGAAAGCCTGGGCCGGCCATGTTCTCCAATTCTTCATATTGACGGGGTTGAGATTTGCGAAAACCAATATTTACGACGCAAACGCGAACAAACAAATTCAATCACTTTTTTCAAAGTAAAGGATGATCCACGCCTTACAAAGGTTGGGAAATTTATCCGAAACTTCAACATTGACGAAATCCCACAATTTGTAAATGTGCTTAAGGGAGATATGTCAATTGTTGGAAACAGGCCCCTGCCTCTTTATGAAGCCGAAAAATTAACCGACGATCAATGGGCTCTTCGATTTCTTGCCCCTGCCGGTATTACCGGTCTTTGGCAGATACGGCAAACTGAAACCAATAAACTATCTTCAGAAGCACGCAAAAGCCTTGATAATCAATATGTACTGAATGCTTCGTTTTGGGGTGACATCAAGCTGATCCTTAGAACAATTCCTGTCATTTTCAGGGGGCAGCGCAATTAATCCGACAAATCCCTTTCCAATAATTTTAATGCTCGAAGCCGCTTTAACAGCGAAGGATGTGTATAATAAAAAAACTCATAAACCGGATGTGGTTTCAGATTACTTAAATTATTTACCGATAATTTTTTTAAGGCATTTTGTAGTGATACCGAACAATAATGATCAGCCGCAAACCGATCTGCCTCATATTCATTCTTTCGGGAAATATAATTGGTAATCAAACCAAGTATTAAGGAAACGGGGCTGTACAAAATTCCAAACACCAAAACCCCAATATGGAAGCTGGGCACAGTAACACCCAGAGAATCTGCCAAAACAGGATTCCCGATAAGAACAGACAGCACAAACAACATTAATCCGGTTTGGGCCATTGAAACAGCCATTCCGTATAATGTATGTTTCTTTTTATAATGCCCAATCTCGTGAGCAAGCACCGCAACAACCTCATCTACAGAATGTTCTTTTATTAAAGTATCAAATAATACTATTCTTTTTTTATGTCCCAATCCACTAAAATATGCATTGGCTTTTGACGATCGTTTAGATCCATCAATCACGAATATATTATTAAGGGCAAAGCCAGATTTTTTTGCAAAGGCTTCAATCCTCGTTCTTAATTCCCCATCAGGCAATGGAATCTGTTTATTGAATAATGGAACGATCAAGTTGGAGTAGAACATATTCATAAAGATCATAAACAAACTCATAACTCCCCAAACCAATAACCAGAATGCACTTCCGGTAACTGTATAAATCCAGATAATCAATGCGAGTAATCCTCCGCCAATTACTATTGCCAACAACCAACCTTTGAGTTTATCGAGTATGTATGTTCTGGCATTGGTTTTATTAAAGCCAAATTTGGCCTCAATTACAAATGTGTGATAAATGCCAAAAGGTATCGACAATATCTCAGCCGCTAAACCAATGCTCCCAAAAAATAACAGACCGAGCAAAATCTGGTTCTGTGTGACGGTTCTTAAATAATCATCAAGAAACACAAAAGCTTTGAAATATAAAAGTGCAAGTATCAAAAGCGTAGACAACAAACCAAGCAAAGCAGAAAATTTTCTTTTAGTCTTAGCGTAATTTTGCGATTTACGATAGTTTTCTGCATCGTATATTCCAATCAACTCTTCGGGTAATTCATCAGACCAATGCCTGGCATTCAAATAATCCAATAATTGTTCAATAAAAAAATTGAAAAGAATGATTGCCATGATAATGACAAAAAGACCATGAGCAGACATGATAAAAATATTAATGTATAAAGTCTTGAAAAGTATAAAGAAGTTCGAACTACAATTTTACAATTA
>CAYNTB010000119.1:0-3248 GCA_964399905.1 uncultured Bacteroidales bacterium
AAAAATGAATATAATTGTAAATATATTGGAAATTAAGCTTCGATCCAGGATTTTAAATCCTCAATTAATAATCCGGGGACCTCAAGTTTCATTTTTTTGCGCAATCCACCCAGATCATTCATCAGTTTATTTGGGTTTGCTTTTTTAAAAGCTTCGATGGTATTAAAACCTGCTTTTCGAATGGCCGGGATCCAAGCTTCCGGCACTCCCAATTTCATGAATTCTGCATCTGTCGAAATGCTTGCTTTTTGCTGTGGCCTCATCTGCGGGAAAAACAATACATCCTGAATGGAACCCGAGTTGGTCATAATCATACTAAGGCGGTCGATACCAATTCCAATACCCGCGGTAGGTGGCATCCCATATTCCAATGCATTTAAGAAATCCTCGTCCAGCACCATACTTTCATCATCGCCACGTTTTCCAAGCTCGAGCTGAGCTTCGAATCTTTGCCTTTGGTCAATCGGATCATTTAATTCAGAAAAAGAATTACATAATTCTTTTCCATTACACACAGCCTCAAAGCGTTCAACCAATCCTTCAATTTTACGGTGTTTTTTGGCCAGGGGCGACATTTCAACCGGATAATCTGTTATGAAAGTTGGCTGTATTAAAAGGGGTTCACAAGTTTCTCCAAAAATTTCATCAATCAGTTTGCCTTTTCCCATACTTGGGTCTGTTTCAACTTTTAGTTTTTTGGCCGTTTCTCTCAATTGATCTTCATTCATTTCCGAAATATCAATACCGGTATAATGCGCAATGGCTTCGTACATGGTAAACCTTTTCCACGGTCGTTTAAAATCGATGAGGTTTTTCCCAACCTGAACTTTGGTGGTTCCATGTAATTCGATCGCTATCTTTTCGATCATTTCCTCGGTCAGGTTCATCATCCATTCATAATCCCTGTAAGCAACATACAATTCTATCTGGGTGAATTCCGGATTGTGAAAGCGATCCATACCTTCGTTACGGAAATCTTTTGAAAATTCATAAACCCCGTCGAAACCACCCACAATCAAACGCTTTAAATAAAGCTCATTGGCAATTCTCAAATAAAGGGTCATGTCGAGTGAATTGTGATGCGTTTTGAAGGGTCTTGCTGCTGCACCACCATATAATGGCTGAAGAATTGGGGTTTCAACTTCGAGATAACCCCTGTCGTTCAAAAAATTTCTCATGGTGTTCATGAGTTTTGAACGTTTCTCAAAAATATCTTTTACCTCAGGATTTACAATCAGATCAAGGTACCGCTGACGATACCGTTGTTCCGGATCGGAAAAGGCATCATAGGTTTTTCCATCCTTTTCTTTAACAACAGGCAATGGTTTTAAGGCTTTGCTGAGCAATTTGTATTCACTAACATGAATTGTAATTTCACCCATCTGGGTAATAAACACAAAACCTTTTACCCCGATAATGTCTCCAATATCCAGCAATCTTTTAAAAACAATATTATATAAGGTTTTATCTTCACCCGGGCAAATGTCATCACGCTTAAAGTAAAGTTGAATTCGTTCTGTAGCATCCTGAAACTCCACAAAAGAAGCGGCACCCATAATCCTGCGACTCATGATACGGCCGCTGATTTGCACCTCCTGAAACAGCGAATGATCATTTGGATATTTTTCCAATATCTCCGCAATTGTAACATTTGAAGTATAGGATTCAGCCGGGTAGGGATTTATTCCCAATTTAATTAATTCTTTTAACGATTCTCTTCTAACAATCTCCTGTTCGCTCAATTCTCTGCTCATAATTTATAAATTTTTGCAAAGATAAAGAAAGAAGCGTAATTGCATAATTAAAAATGAGTTTGTAAAAACTTGGTAAGGATCAGATTTATAGTTGATAAGTGCCTAAAGATAGGAGTGACTTGAGTGACTAATATAGAATATTAAATCAAGCTTGTCGCGTTAAAGTTTAACGAACCATAAGTACTTTTTCTCTAATTTTGTGGCATGAAAACAGAGGAAGGAAGAAAAAGACAAAAGCCTGATTGGTTAAAAACCCAATTACCAAGCGGTAAGGCTTATCTTGGAGTACGCGAAATTGTTGAGAAAAACAAACTGCATACCATTTGTACCAGCGGCAATTGCCCGAATATGAACGAATGCTGGGGGCTTGGAACTGCTACCCTGATGATTTTGGGAGATATTTGTACGCGTTCATGTAAATTTTGCAATGTTAAAACCGGCAAACCCAAAGCCGTTGATTGCGATGAACCCAAAAGAGTTGCCAATTCCGTAAAACTGATGAAGCTGAAACATGTGGTTTTAACTTCCGTTGACCGTGATGATTTAGCAGATGGTGGTGCGGGAATTTGGGCCGAAACCATACAAGAAATCAAAAAAACATCCCCGGCCACAACCCAGGAAACCCTGATCCCCGATTTTCAGGGAAAACCCGAATTAATACAAAAGGTAATTGATGCCGCCCCCGAAGTAATTTCACACAATCTGGAAACGGTTGAACGATTAACACCAGAGGTTAGAAGTGTGGCAAATTACCGCCGAAGTCTTGAGGTGATCCGACAAATTGCAGCTTCGGGCATTGTGGCAAAATCAGGAATTATGGTTGGGATCGGCGAAACCGAAGAAGAGGTATTGCAATGTATGGATGATCTGCTTGAAGTCGGATGTAGCGTATTTACCATCGGACAATACCTTCAACCTACCACAAAACATTTACCGGTGCTTGAATTTGTGCATCCCGATACTTTTCAGATGTATAAAGAAATTGGACTGGAAAAGGGATTCAAACATGTGGAAAGCAGTCCGCTGGTGCGTTCATCTTATCATGCCGAAAAACATATTCATTAAAGGGGTATTTCAATGATTAAAACCATTTATAAAAATTTAGGGGCCATCGATTATAAAAAAGCCTGGGATTTACAGGAAAATTTGTTTGCCGAAAAATTACAGTCCAAACGCAACAATCAGCCGGTTGAAAACCACCTGCTGCTTTGCGAACACCCGCCTGTTTTTACATTGGGAAAAAGTGGCGATGCCTCCAATTTACTGATCACTCAGAACCTGCTCGATCAAAAAGGCATTCAATATTATAAAATTAACAGGGGAGGGGATATTACCTATCACGGCCCGGGCCAAATTGTGGGTTATCCTTTGCTCGACCTCGAACAATTCAAATTGGGGGTTAAGGAGTATATTCACCAAATGGAAGAAGTGATTATTAAAACACTGGCTGATTATGGCATTCAGAGCGAACGTCTGGAAGGTGCCACCGGTGTT
>CAYNTB010000119.1:3332-6824 GCA_964399905.1 uncultured Bacteroidales bacterium
TGATACAGACAAAAATACTGTTCGGAAAATTTGTGCCATTGGTGTTAAAGCAAGCCGCCATATCACAATGCATGGCTTTGCTTTTAATGTAAATACCGATTTAAGTTATTACAACCTCATTAACCCCTGCGGGTTTACCGATAAAGGTGTTACTTCCATGGCTAAAGAAATGGCAAGGGAAACACCTATGGCAGAAGTTCAGGAAAAAATAAAATACTATTTTACAGCGGTTTTTGGGATGGAAATGGAATAGGATTTATTCAATTGTAATACATTAGTAATAGGTAGCAATACAATGATAATACAGTCGTAATAAGTTGTTATTTGTGGGTGTTTAGTAAAAGAAACTATAAAAGAATAACAAATGAAAGCCAAAAACCTTCTTTTTTTCGGATATTTGATACCGGTACTTTTCTGGGGCACCACCCTTATATGTGGGTTTATTTACGGAGAATATAACCATGCCAGCCGTTTGGTGAGTGAATTGGGAGCCATCGGAACCAGTTCACAATATTTTTTTACCGGCGGTTTGTTGCTGAGCTCTATTTTCAGTGTTTTGTTCATCATTGGCCTGATAAAAACCGCCCGAATAAACGGATTAAATATCATTCCAATCATTGTTATTCTTACTTTTTCAATCTCTATAGCCGGTGCAGCTATTTTTCCGTTGCCCTTATCGCTGCATATGATTTTTGGGATGCCCTCGGTACTTTTGCCTTTATCGCCTTTATTGGCACTATTGTTATGGAAAAACGATAAAATTCCTCATGTGCGTCAATATTCGTTATTGATATTTTTGATAATGTCCCTCGGGTTTATTGCGTTTTTTCCTGATATTTTAAGTGAATATGCCGGGCTCAAACAACGTATTTTTCATTTTGGCTGGACGCTTTGGTTTGTTTATTTAAGCCACAAGTTTATAAATTTTCTTTAATCCGCCTTTGTCCCGAAATTTAGAGACTGCGATGGACAAGCAGGTAATGTTATAATTCCCCTTAGCTAACTGCGAAATTTTCTTTCCATCCTGAAGCTTCGGGATGCTTTGGAATTCATACTATTGTTTGTTCCAAATTCTAAATCCAATCAAATCAACTAAAAACCTCCCTCAAAACCTTTAGTGATTTTAGCGGCCCCAGATCGGGCACATGCAACTGATAATACTGAACAATGATTTCGAGCATGGTATTTCTGGAACTATTGTTCAGCTTAATATTCACCATATTTTCGAACGATGCTTTTAGCAAATCATCGAATTGTTTGGCGGTTTTTTCCTTGATATAATTTGGGTGAATTGGTATTTTAGGGCCAAAACTCCCTCCTTCCAAATCGAAAAGATAATTATGGTCCGAATAATTCCCTTTGGGAAAAAACCCCAGATAACGGCTGAACTGCAACAAAAATACCAAATGAAAATTGGCATAGCCTTCTAAACTTAAGTCGAGCCATTGCAGCGAATTTACCAGAAAATCAAATAATTCCGGGTTGGTCTCTTCTTCCCTGATTGAACGGTACAGGATTTCATTCAAAAACAACAAAATTGAGCTTTTATTTATTTCAAAAGGGATGCTGGTATATTGATAAAACGGACGGATTTCGTTCAGGTGATGGATGTTGCTTTTCTCTTTATGATTGGCCGTTACCTCAACCAAAGACAAGTGCTGCAGGTTTCCGGCAGTTGCCTTCGATTTTTTTCTTCGGGCACCTTTTATCATGTATGACTGAATGCCAAATTTTTCAGTGTATATTTTGGCAATGATGCTGGTTTCAGAATATTTGATCTGATGAAATACGATGCCCCTGCTTGTTGAAATCATATCAATTGATAAACAAAATTTTTGTAATCATGGTTTCAGATCCATCCATATTGCTGACAAAAACAAGGTAAACCCCGGTTTTTGCCCTTTGGCCATTCGCCAGTTTTCCGTTCCAGCTTGCCTGTCCGCCCAGTGACCGGGTTTCGTAAACCAGGTCGCCACTGATGTCGGTAATTTTTACAACCGCTTCGCGTGGAATGTTTTTAATGGTAACCGGCCCTGTATAATCTTCTCTTACCGGATTTGGAAATGCATAAATTTCTTCACCAATATTCGCTGCATCGGAAGCATCCGTACGATAAGAAACAATTCCTTTGGCGGTTCCAAAAAATATTTCTCCTTCTTTGTTAATGGCCATTGCATGTATTGTATTTGAAAACAAAGGGGAATTTTCAGCCGTAAAATGCTCAATTTGTGTGCTTCCATCTTCCGACAATAAATAAACCCCGGAGCTTTCGGTACCCACCCATTTACGATTGGCTCCATCTACCACAATACTTGTGATTCGTTCCGTTTCGAGCAGATATTGAACATAATTATCCCATTCAACAAGAATTCGCCTTGCATCGAAATTTCCGCCTCCAAACACATTTCCGGGCGAATAAATAAGTCCGACGCCCTCATTGGTCCCGATCCAGAGCTCTCCTTCCAAATCTTCGGCCAAACAAACAATTTCGGAAGCAAAAAGATTACCGTTTCCGGAAGCTGAACTTAAAACTTTTACCTGATCGTCTGAAATATCCTCAATGGTGTTGTTATCATTAAAAACCAATAAAGAATTGGATTTTCGCAAGATCAGCCATTTCTGATTCTGGGAATCGATTAATATATTGCTGATATCGATGCCGCTATAAGCCGAACCCAAATTAAATGATTTCCAAATCCCTTCAGGCGTTTTAACCGATAAAAGATCGTTGGCCCCTGAATTGGCCACCCATAAATTCCCGTCATCATCAAAGGCCAGATCGCTGATCAAAATTCGGGGTGGGTCGGCATTCCATCTGCCCAGGCTTGAATTTTCATCATTGTAAATACTGCTCAGGCTTCCATTATTAAATTCCAGCAACCCCTTTTGCCAGGTACCGGCAAATACCTGATTGCGATTCGCCGGATTTATTCCAATGCTTAAAATATCCTGAATATTTTCAAGTTCGGGCGATGTGCAATCATCCGTAAAACAATGATACGAATTCCATTGCCCTTCAACGAATGAATAAATTCCCTGCTGTTTAAACAATGGCGCCCAAACCGAACTTCTGCCTCCTGATGCCACCCAGAGATCATTTCCAGCGGTTTTCATCGAAAAAACATCGATAAAATCAGGGCCGTTTAAACGAATGAAATCACCGCTCCAGCCATCGCCACTGGTTTTTATCAATGCATTTTTATGATCCCCGATCCAGATATTATGATCCTGGTCGATGATGGCGGTATTCGGAAAAATATTTTGCTGATTGGGCGACCAAATTTTCTTTTCCAATAATAATTGTTGGTTATAAACCATCACATCCATATTGCGGCAAAACAATAACTGATTGTTTTCAGCAATGATATCTGAAATGTCTGATGGATCTTCCTGTAAAAATACTTCCCAGGATGTTCCATTGAATGAATAAATAATATCGTCGTTATATGCGGGATTGGGTTTGTTTACAATAATTTTATTTGAGAAAGATTC
>CAYNTB010000120.1:0-635 GCA_964399905.1 uncultured Bacteroidales bacterium
ATTGAATAATGGGATGCTAAAAGATGGAGGTATCAGGGAAGGATTTATCGTATTAAGAATAAACAACAACCTGATCAATTCAAAACTCGATGTCGAATCGGCAATTTCGGAAGCCAGAAACAATGAGTATAAAATTGAAGGAATATATCCAAATGGAATGCGCATCATCTATGGTTTTAGCCAGTAAATTATTTGGAACAATTTTAAATAAAACTGTATTTTGTTGAAAATTATTTAATTAAAAATTTTGAAATTACAGATTTCTCATTATATTTGTTTAGGAGCATTAAATGGAAAAAATTAATGTTTCGACCTAAAGATTGAAATAAAAAAAATAAGCATGAGGCAATTAAAAATAACGAAATCAATTACCAACAGAGAAACAGCATCGCTTGACAAATATTTGCAGGATATAGGAAAGGAGGAATTGATATCGGCCGAAGAAGAAGTACTGCTTGCGCAACGTATTAAAGCTGGAGATCAGGTTGCACTCGAAAAATTAACCAAGGCCAATCTGCGTTTTGTGGTTTCTGTTGCCAAGCAATATCAAAACCAGGGCTTAAGTTTGCCTGATTGTATTAATGAGGGAAATCTGGGCTTAATCAAAGCAGCAAAACGCTTTGACGAAACAAGGG